>DAOVKH010000035.1 GCA_030631875.1 Deltaproteobacteria bacterium
CCCGACCTCTGCGACCTTAATCGCCACGTCACGTATACCCGTAACGCCCTCTACGTCGCCTCCGATGTCGGTAAATACCAGTACGCGCTCGCCCTCCTTGACGGCTAAATTTATGGTAAATATATTCTCTATGGCTTCTTTAGTATCCATTTAAGTCCTCCTTTATAGTTATATAATAATATCGGCAGGCGCAAGCCTTGTCAAGAGAGCCCATGTGCATTGACCAGTAGGAGACTATCTGCTACTATTAAAGGTCTATTACATAAGAAAGAAAAGACTACAATGACACTAAAAAAGACACCTCTATATGACACGCACCTATCGCTCGGCGCAAAGCTCGTTGGATTCGCCGACTATGAGATGCCCGTTAAGTACACAAACCTAATAGAAGAACACAACGCCGTACGCAACGCGTGTGGTATCTTCGACGTTAGCCACATGGGCGAGATAATGGTTACGGGCGCAGACGCACTAAAGGCCGTTAACCTCATAACGACCAATGACGCAGGCAAGCTCATAGACGGCAAGTGCCAATACACGCTCCTCTGTAATGACGCTGGCGGCGTTATAGACGACGTAATCGTCTATCGAATAAACTCAGAAGAATTCCTAATCTGCGTGAATGGCTCGAATAGAGAGAAGGCGTATCGGTGGATAACCGATAAGGTATCGGAAATAGCCACTGTGCGTGATGCGAGCGACGAATACGCACTCATTGCCGTACAGGGGGCGACCTCTGCCGAGGCACTTAAGGCCGTAGTAGGCGCAGAAGTTATAACTTCTATTAAACCATTTAGCTTTATATCAGTTGATATATCGGGCAAGAAGGCCATCGTCTCACGCACGGGTTATACCGGTGAAGCGGGCTTTGAGATATACCTGCCGACGGATTTGGCAACGGATGTCTGGAATAAATTAATGGCAACCGCAGATGAAACTGGCATTCTACCGTGCGGACTCGGCGCGCGCGATACACTTCGCCTTGAGATGGGTTACCCTCTATACGGTAATGAACTCGACGAAGGGTCAAGCCCGCTAAGTGCCGGACTCGGACGTTTCGTAGTGCTCGACAGTAACGACGACTTCATCGGCAAATGTGCTTTGCTTAAAGAAGCCGAAGAGGGTTCTTTAAAGATACTCGTAGGCCTTGAGATGGAAGGGCGCGCCATTGCCAGAGGCGGATACGAAATAACAAAGGACGGCATCACAGTAGGCCATATTACGAGCGGCACATTCTCGCCAACCCTTAACTGCCCCATTGCCGTGGGCTATGTGGATGCGGCCTCAAGTAAGCTCGACACAGAGGTGGAGATTATCATACGAGGTAAGGCTCACTTGGCGCGCGTCGTAAGACCTTGTTTTTATAAGAGAAAATAGCTACGGTTATATTTTCAGTTGATTTCACCGAAACTTTGGATTAATCTATAAAATCAATATTCGAAATTGAAAAAGGAGCGATAAGACCATGGAATTTCCAGAAGACCTTAAGTATACAAAAGAACACGAGTGGGTACGAGAAGACGGCGATACAGTAACCATCGGAATCACGGATTACGCCCAGGATTCCCTTGGAGATGTCGTATACGTCGAACTACCTGAGGCGGACTCGACCATCACATCGGGCGATACCTTCGGGGTCGTCGAGAGCGTAAAGGCGGTATCAGACCTATACGCCCCTGTAAGCGGCACCGTCACAGAGGTGAACGACGCGGTAGTGGACTCACCTGAATCCATCAACGACGAGCCTTACGGTGATGCGTGGCTACTTAAGATCGAACTCTCGGACGCAGGCGAATTGGACGGCCTGATGACGGCAGAGGACTACAAGGCATACACAGAGGAAGAAAAGTAGATTGAAGTCAGCACTACCGTATATACCACACACAGAAGACGATATAAAGAAGATGTGCGAGGCCATAGGTATAGCCTCGGTAGAAGAGCTCTTAAAGCCTATCCCCGCCTCCCTTAGGGTAGACGGGGCATTAGATATCAAAGCAGGCCTAAGCGAACAGGAGACCCTTGCACGCCTAAAGGAACTCAGCGAAAAGAACACTACCACTAAAGCCAGCTTCCTCGGCGGCGGCAGTTACAACCACTACTCACCGAGTGTCGTAGACCACCTACTACTTCGCTCTGAGTTCTTTACATCCTACACGCCATACCAGCCCGAACTTAGCCAAGGCACGCTTCAAGCGATATTCGAATACCAGACATTAATCTGCCAATTGACGGGAATGGAGATTAGCAATTCGTCTCTATACGACGGCGCATCTGCCACGGCCGAGGCCGTACTCATGGCACGTCGCCTTACTCGCAGAGGTAAGGTAGTCGTCAGCTCGGCACTGCACCCAGAATACAGAGATACAATTGAGACCTACCTACTTGGCTTTAATGAAGAACCAACAGAGCTTGCATATTGCACAGAGGCCGGTTCGACCATCGCAAAGTCAATAGACTCTGTCGTTGATGAAGAGACGGCTTGCCTCGTCGTTCAGCACCCGAACTTCTTCGGATCAATTGAAGATATAAAGACACTTGCAGAAAAAGTCCATGCAAAGGGCGCGCTCCTTATAGTCGTTACGACCGAGGCATTGAGCTTGGCGCTACTTAAACCTCCCGGAGAACTCGGCGCGGACATCGCCGTCGGTGAAGCCCAGAGCTTCGGTAACCCCGTGAGCTTCGGCGGGCCGTATATCGGATACATGGCAACGAAACAAAAGCACATTCGCCAACTCCCAGGCCGTATTATTGGAGAGACAAAAGATACGAAAGGCAAACGGAGCTTTTGCCTAACCTTTGCCACGCGCGAGCAACACATCCGCCGTGAAAAGGCTACCTCAAATATATGCACAAACCAAGGCCTCTCGGCTCTCGCCTCGGCCATATACCTTAACTCGCTCGGTAAGGCTGGGCTGATGGATTTGGCACGGCTGAATCTATCGAAAGCCGAGTACCTGAAGAACGAATTATCTGAGATAGCAGGCATCACAGCGACATTCACCGCACCGACATTCAACGAATTCACGATTACTATAGACGGCGACACTGAAAAGTTCTTAAAACAACTCTCAAAGAAAAAAATCATAGGCGGCCTTGGGTTAAAGAGATTCTACCCGTCGCTTAACCATCAAATACTAATAGCCGTAACCGAGATGAACTCAAAGGCGGAGCTCGACACCTTTATAGAGACGGCCTCCGAGATAATGGGCAACCTGAAATGAAACAGACGACCAAACTTATATTCGAATTATCTCACAAAGGACGCGTGGGCATTGAAGCACCCCACCACGACATACCGAAAGCAGTGCCCGATAAAAAAATCAACAGCGCATTTCTTCGTAATGACATAGAAGGTTTCCCTGAGGTAAGCGAGGGCGAAGTGCTTCGCCACTACACGCGCTTATCCGATGCCAACTTTGGTGTCGATAACGGATTCTATCCGTTGGGTTCATGCACGATGAAGTATAATCCGCGCGTAAATGAAGTAACGGCACGCCTTGAGGGCTTTGCCGGATTGCACCCATACCAAGATACAACCTTGACCCAAGGCGCACTTGAACTGATAAGCGAGCTTGAAGACGACTTACTTGAGATAACAGGCATGGATGCCGTAACGCTACAACCGGCCGCAGGCGCGCAAGGCGAGTTATGTGGCATGCTGATGGTCGCCAAGTACTTTAAGGACAAAGGTAAGCCTCGCCGTAAGGTAATCATCCCGGATACGGCACACGGCACAAACCCTGCGAGCTGTAACTTGGCTGGCTTTGATGTAGTCAGAGTCGCTTCAGGTAAGGACGGCTACCTAACGGCAGAGTCCATCAAGAAGATAATGGATAGAGACACAGCCGCCTTAATGCTCACAAACCCGAATACGCTCGGCCTATTTGAGGAAGATATCGAAGAGATAGCCAGGATAGTTCACGCAAAGGGCGGCTTTGTATATTGCGACGGAGCGAACCTGAACGCACTTATGGGTATCGCCCGCCTCGGAGAGATGGGCGTAGACCTTATTCAACTGAATCTGCATAAGACATTCTCCACGCCACACGGCGGAGGAGGCCCGGGCTCAGGCCCTCTGGCCGTAAAGAAGAAGCTCGCACCTTACCTGCCCATTCCGCGCGTAAAACGACGCGGGCGCAAGTTCACACTCGACCATACAAAGGGCAAATCCATCGGACGCCTGAAGGCATTCTACGGGAACTTCTCTATAATGGTTCGCGCCTACACCTACATCAAGCGCATGGGTGTCGAGGGATTAACGGCCGTAAGTAAGATGGCGATACTCAATGCCAACTACATAAAAGAAGCCTTGAAAAAAGACTACCACCTGCCATTCGACACGACATGTATGCACGAGGCCGTCTTCACAGATAAACTTCAAAACGTTGATAACGTAACGACACTCGACGTAGCCAAACGCCTCATCGACTACGGCTACCATCCGCCGACGATATACTTTCCGCTCGTCGTAGACGGAGCCATTATGATAGAGCCGACCGAGACGGAGAGCGTCGAGACCATCGACGCCTTCATTGCCACGATGAAGGTAATAGCCGAAGAGGCAAGGACTACACCTAAGCTCCTTAAGGATGCACCAACGACGACCGGGACGTTCCGAGTAGATGAGACAGGTGCGGCGAGAACGCCGATACTTCGCTGGCTTCCCGAAAAGTAAGACGACTACCTATTTTGATATAACAACTCGTACTCAAAGTTAGCGCGTATATTAATGCTCTCATCGATGCCAAAATCGCCGGGCAAGGGGTTAAATGGCGAGGCCAACCTTATCGCCGTTACTGCGGCGGCGTCAAGCGCCGGGTAATTCGAAGAGCGTATGACATCGACATCCCTAACCGTGCCATCCCCGTTTATCTTAAAGTTTACCTTCAGCCGCCCCTGCTCCGAATTCCTCACGGAACTCGACGGATATTGCCAATAGAACTCAATCCTGCGCTTCATATTCATCACATACTTCTGGTACTTAAGCTCGGAGGTATTTATATTCAAGACCTTGCCGCGCTCAGAGGTCGGCACGCTTCGTTCATAACGCTCGGAGAGGGCACTTAGGCGCTCACGGCTCGGAAACAACTTTGGAGCAATCGTTGGAGTTATCGTTGGAGTTATCGTTGGAGTAATCGGGGGATTAAATTCAGGAAGAGGTTCGAGCGTAAAGGGAGCTGCTCCTTTAATTACAGACGGCTCAGATACCTTGACCACTACTTCGTCTCTATTCTTCTTATTAAGCGGCATTTCTTTTATGGCTGCGGTCTCTTTATTATTAGCCTGGCTTTGAGGCTGCGCCATTTCCGCCGTGCGCCTACCCTTCTCAGGGTACGTCTCACGCTCGGTCGTGTGGTCACGCTCAGAGTAAGCCGTCGGAGCCTTAGGGCGCACCTCATCATCTTTAGGCTTCGATGCGGCAGGCATCTCGACGACCTCCACGATAAGCGGCGCATTCTCCTTAACGGGCGTGGCGTGGGGCTTCCGTTCAAACCAAGTGCCGTTCAGAGCCTCGCCGCCTGAAGTTATGAACCACAGGATGGCGACGTGCAGAAGAAGTGAGACTATAATAACTATAGTCTTACTATTATATCTCGAATAGATTGGAGAGGTTTTCATTGACATGGCTCTTCTCTTCTGTCAATATTTAATATGAATGACTACCTTAATGACTATTCCATAAAGGACGATTATGTTCGGTCTCGGCACATGGGAACTACTCTTAATACTGCTAATTATATTGGTGATATTCGGCGCCGGCAAATTGCCGGAGATAGGCGGATCTCTAGGTAAGGCACTTAAGAACTTTAAGTCCTCCACTAAAGACGCCGCGGGCAAGGACGACAACTCAACGGACTCCAACTCAACGCCAACCAAGACCGACGACAAGAAAGACTAATCACTTCCTACTCGTCTTCTCCTTCGTAAGAACCGCAACCCGACCAATCGTCATCATCTGCTAAGCTAACAGAGGAGCTAACAAAACTTCTCTCTTCCAGTAACTCCTCCGCACTCATCTTAAGCTGTGGATGGAGCATCCCATCGCCGGCAATCTCTCGAAGGTCTTGAGTGAGCATGAATTCGACCAAGGCGACAGATATCCTCGGAAAGCTATAGGGATTTGAGACTATGGCCTTTATCACAAAATAACGCTTACTCCACTTCCTGTGCGTTGCAAGTTGCTTCAAGATATGCGGAGAGTTCGGACGCTTTGAGGCCATCTTAATGACATCTCTTTCGACTATCCTTGGATTATCGAGGAGACTCATAATGACCAACGGATCCGGATCCGAGAGCAATCTATCCAACGTATCCTTAACCCCGCTCTTAGCCATGGTGCGCCTCTGACCAAGGGTTATGAATTCCATCTTCGCCTCTTCTTCCTTATCGTAACCAAATGGGCCTATCTTATGAGGAGGCAGGTCGGTAAAGAGACGGCTGACCTTCTTTAGTCCTTTATCTATAGCGACAAGGTAGGCTCGTTTACAGCCCTTCGCTCCGAGTGCGCCGGTGAGCGTATCCGGGTCTACGAGCAGAACCTTAAGCCTTCTTACATGGGGTGATTCATTGGAGAGATCAAAGAGAGAGCTTAATACCAAGACGAGCTCTTCAGGGGGATATATCTTTAGCCTTACGCTCAAGGCCTCGACAGACATCTTCTCTTCGGGATAGGAGTTTACATCCTTCAAGATACCGCGCAGTGCTTCGTCTATATCTTGCATGGTTTCGTTTCGCATAACTCCAAAATATTATTGCTAAACGCTTGCCCTTACCTTACGACCTCTATGCCGGCCTCGGCCATATCGGAAGGAACGTCCATAAATACTATCATTACCGGCAACGTGCCGAGTGGAGATATATTACCACCCGAAACATTCTTAAAGTGTCTGTTGATGTCGGCCTTACCGAGAGTCTTTAATTGCTCCCTCGATACTATGCGTCCCGGAGATACCTTCTTATACTTAAGTGCTTTTCCGTTCTTATCGTATATAGTTCCCTTGATGACCTGAATCCTCTGGTCATCTTCCGTATGGTTTCTGAGTTTGGCCTCCAAGGCAAAGACAGTGCCGAAGTTTTCATTCTCAACAAAGACACCCTTCATGGCTATTATCTCTACGGCATCTTTATCCGGTACGGCAGTTTTCGAGAAAGAACCTAAGAGTTCGTCTAAGAACCCTTGAGTGTATGCGTAACCACCGCCGCCCAAAAGAACAATTATAAATAAGACTACTAAGAGCCGCTTAGACCTTGGTTCGCCCGAAGACTCCTTCTTCTTTTTCTTTTTCTTTTCCTTCTTCTTCTTTTTCTTCTTGCCGTCGTCTTCATCAGGGGCGTCAGACTCTGCTTCTTCTCCTGCCCCGCTGTCCTCTACCTGTGTTTCAGCCTCGTCGTCATCTGCCATACCAAAACCGCCAAAGACCGTCTCTTCTCCAACGCCGCTGCTACCGCCGCCATCTGAAGTGGCAAGCCCCATACCGCTATCCTCGGAGCCGGCACCGCCGACAGAGAATATCACCGTCTCTTCTCCGCCCGCTGAGTTATCGCCATCGACCTCTACTTCAAATCCACCACCACCGCCAAAACCTCCGAATGAAGGTCCCTCGTCCGGTGCGGATGTAGTATCTGAACCAACGGCGGTCTCTTCTTCAAAGCCAAATCCACCGAAACCCTGATCAGTTGAATCCTCTTCTTCTCCAAATGAAGGAGCCTCACTCGCCGTATCTGCGTCTGCGGAATCATCCGATGCTCCCCATGAATTATCCTCGGATGAACCCCAAGAGTCGTCTTCTCCATCATCTGACATTATCGGGGCACTGCTCTCGGATGTCGACGACCAACCGCCATCATCCACGCTCGGCGCACTCTCGTCGGCCGGAGTCTCAGCCGAAGTGGCGGCATCCGCACCAAAACTGATCTCGCCATAGGAGGATGTCTCGTCATCTGCTTCAACCGGAGGCACCGCAGGGGCTTCTACCTGAGGAGCTTCAACAGAGGGCACCGGGGCTTCGACCACCGCCTCAGGGGCGGGAGCAGGAACTTCTACCGGAGGTGCCGCCGGAGCTTCAACGGGAGGCACTGGAGCAGGTGCTGGCACCTGCGATGCTTCTGCCTGAGGAGCTTCGGGCTCGAAATCTATACCATATCCGCCGTCATCTGCGGGTGTTTCAGGTGCGGGCGGAGCAGCAACAGCAGGAGTCGGTTCCGGCGCAGGTGCTGTGGCAGTCGGCGCTGGTGTGGCCGAGACCGGCGGCTGATCCTTCTTAACGATAAAGTAATTTTTACACTTAGAGCACTTTACCTTAGCGCCCTTATCGCTTATCTTCTCATCCTTTATGCGATACTTTGCATGACAACTGTCGCATTGTACTATCACTAATGTGTACCTCTTCTAAGTTATTTAAAGTGCCTGAGTCGGTTAGCTATCAAAGTCATTTAAGCCCTTAAAGATAGAGCTCTTATTCTACTTATCCCTAAAATCATATCACAGAGAAATATGGAATTCAAGGGCTCGCAACGCCATGTTTTTATAGCCCTCTTTTATATATTGACAGCCGCGCCCGCTGAATATATCCTGATAACCATGGAAGAAAAACTAACTCTATTAATGAGCCGCGAAGAAATAGCAAAGGCCGTCGCACGTATCGCAAGAGAGATAGAAAGAGACCTCTCAGGTAATACGACCAAGCCGCCCATACTCATAGGGGTATTAAAGGGGGCGTTCGTCTTTACGGCAGACCTCTCACGAGAACTAAAGATGCCGGTAGAGGTAGGCTTCGTGCGCACGACCTCATACGGATTAAACGACCTGCCGAGCGACAAGGCAAATATCATTCAAGGGATTGAGATGGATATCAGTGGCAGAGACGTAATCCTCGTAGAAGACATAGTAGATAGAGGGCTTACTATCACAACGCTCATGGAACATATAGAAGAAAGAGCCCCTGCATCTCTGCGCATATGCACGCTCCTATCACGCCCGAGTGCTAACGACATAAACTCCGATTACATCGGCCTATCTATCACCGACGATAGCTTCATCGTCGGCTACGGCATGGACTATAAAGAACGCTATAGAGACTTGCCTGAATTATATACCATTACCCCATCTACTTGCACCCATAACGATAAGTAAAAAGCTGTTGAGCTAACCTTGACGCTGTGATTAAATAGATACCAATGAAGATAAAGACGGAAAGATTATCTATAGTGCTCGCAAGCGGTGGGCTCGACAGTGCCGTCACAACGGCCATAGCGGCAAAGGAAGGGCGAGTTGCGCTCCTGCACGCCAATTACGGTCAATTGACAGAGGCGCGTGAGCTTAAGGCCTTTAACGCCATCGCCGACTTCTACGATATCAAAGAACGGCTGACCATAGATATAGAACATCTGCGAAGGATAGGCGGCTCGGCCCTGACCGACCCTTCTATAGCAGTCCCGACAGGCGACGTAGACTCTAAGGCAGTGCCCGTTACCTACGTTCCCTTCAGGAACGCGCACTTTCTGGCATCTGCCGTTTCGTGGGCAGAGGTGCTAAAGGCCGACTCCATATACATAGGTGCCGTAGAGGCAGACAGCTCTGGCTACCCTGACTGCACGCGTGAATTCTTCTTAGCCTTTCAAACGGCTATCAATACCGGCACAAAGCCTGAAACAAAGATAACCATAAAAATGCCGCTAATCGATATGACAAAGGCCGAGATAGTAAGGCTCGGTGTGGAGCTTAATGCTCCACTCGAACTCACATGGTCGTGCTATAAAGACAGCGAAGTGCCTTGCGGCAACTGCGACTCTTGCTTACTCAGGCTTAGAGGCTTCAATACGGCCGGAGTAAGAGACCCGATAACCCCATAAAAAAGGTATAAGACTATGACATTCAAAGAATTCTTAAAGCAGAAGAAGGATATCGAATGGAAAGGCCGTGATATCGACGACCTGATGGATGAACACTACGAAGAGTATATCGAGTTCATGAAAGAACAAAAAGACGGCTGTAGCGACGCTTAAGCCCCCCTACGGATAAGGGTAGTAGTAATACCTGTTGTATGGTGACGGCCAGTAAGGTGCGTTATAGGGATAGTGTCCGTAGTAGCCTCCGTAAGGATAATACGGTGGCCAATTGGTATCCCACCTACTGTCATAGGACTCCTTTACCATCATATCAAAGATCCTAATCTCAATTGGAGTCAAGAGAGGATAGGGGTACTCCATCTCATCTATCTTCTTCTTTCTTATCCCCTTTACGACCCCGACTACGGTAATCCCACTACCCTTACTATAGATAATCTCATCTAAGAAGCCTTCGGACTCTATCAGAAACCTCGAACTTGCACTACCCTCAAGGACTCTGCCCGTTGGTCTGTGCGTAGAATCGAGCGGCGTTGAGAATACCTCCACCAATGTCGAAGTCTCGCTGTGCGTAAGGCCGACAATGAGGCCTCCCCATACGACACGCCTACCTTCATAGTCCTTTGCGTCTGCGGCGGCCTGAATAGTACTCGGACTCAAGGTCTTATCAACATCTCTCAGCAACCCCTTCGATACGACCGAAGCACACCCCGAGACGATAAGGCCGGATATGAACACCATGAATATAAAGACAACTCTATTTCTTTTTCTTGTCATTTTCCCCGCTCTCTTCTATACTATTGTAATTATAGCACTTAAACCTTGATTCCGAAAGTACAGCCATGGCTATCTTAAATAATATAGTAGAGTTGGAAGCCGAACGCCTCGCCCCCTACGCGGCGAAGAGCAAGTTCTCAAAGGGTAGAGCCTTCAATGAGGACGAACACCCCTTTAGGACCGTCTTCCAGCGCGACCGAGACCGCATCATACACTCAACGGCTTTTCGTCGCCTTGAGTATAAGACTCAGGTATTTATCTACCACGAGGGCGACCACTACAGAACACGCCTCACGCACACGATAGAAGTCGCTCAGATTGCCCGCACAATAGCGCGCGCCCTTGGGCTGAACGAGGACCTCTCAGAGGCCATAGCTCTGGCTCACGACCTTGGACACCCGCCATTTGGTCATACCGGAGAGCATGCACTCGATAAACTGATGACGAACTCCGGCGGCTTTGAGCATAACGCCCAGAGCCTTCGCATAGTAACAGAACTGGAACATCGCTACCACAGCTTCCGTGGGCTTAACCTCACATGGGAGGTGCGCGAAGGCATAATCAA
>DAOVKH010000146.1 GCA_030631875.1 Deltaproteobacteria bacterium
ATGACCATAGCCACGAGAAAGCTAAGCGGAGAGCGTAGCCACTCCGGCATCGCGAACTTTTCGACTAACCCCGGTATGAAGGCCGCGGCCGCAACTACGGCTAAAAAGCCGAATATGAATTTATATCCTAATGGAACTCTAAGTCTTCGCATAAGAGTAATATTATAAGCCCTTTAAGGTCTTTCGTCAATCTTGATGGGTCATTTAAAGTGCTCGAAGCCTTTAAACTTTAATTCTATGGGTTTGTTATCGTGGTCTAGAATAATTATCTCTTCCTCTGAGGTGGTCTCTCCTATATTCGTTATCCTTAGGCCAAGTTCTTTTGAGATGCTTTGAATATCCATTGCCTTACCCTTCTTTGCCGTAAAGAGCAGCTCGTAGTCTTCTCCTCCTGAGAGGAGTAAGTCATAACCCTTCGGGGTTAGCTCTATGTATTTGGCCGTATCGGTGGAGAGGGGCAGGTCTGTTAGCATCATCTTCGCACCCACCTTGCCGGCAGTCGTCAGGCGTGAGAGGTCTTTCATGAAGCCGTCGCTTATGTCGAGCATCGATGTTGCGAGAGAGCGTTCTCCGAGGAGTGCGCCCGCTTCAGAGCGAGCTTGAGGGTCGAGGTGTCTCCTGACGGCATCTTTGTAGGGTTCATTGAGATCTTCTCCGAGTACCTTTAGCCCCAGAGCCGAATCACCTACAGTGCCGGTCATGTATATGTCTTCTCCCGCAGATGCGCCTTCTCTGTAGATTATCTTCTCCGCCTGAGCTTCACCTATTACCGTCGAGGTCATTACGTTGGTGCCGTTGCCTGCGGATGTTGTATTGCCGCCGATTAACGCGACACCCGCCTCTTCGGCGCGTTCATTTAGGCCGCGGTAGAGTTCCTTTACGTAATCGTCTGTGCATTCGGGCGAGAGGACAAGAGAAATGAGAAAGTACTTTGCCCGTGCGCCCATCGCCGCGATATCTGAGAGCGATACCGACAATAGTTTCTTGCCTATTAGGTACGGCGTTGAGTAAGAGTCTTTAAAGTGGAGACCTTCTACGAGCGTGTCGGTCGTTACGAGGGTAGAGAGACGAGAACCCTCTTGGGTAGTGACCGAGGTGTCGTCTCCGAGGGCTTTTTCTATGCCATTACCGGTAGCTGGCGAGTAGGCGGCCGCAATGATATCAATGAGGGCGTCTTCGCCCAGATCTTTTAGTTTCATGGGAGTTTCATTGGGGCAGAGGGTTTTATCTTTAGTCTATTAACGGCTCTGCGCCCGGGCTGAAGTCTTACGCTTTGGAGCCGCTTTCTTAGTTTTAGCGGTAGCGGAGACGGTCTTCTTTTTCTTCTTTGGAGGGGCGGCCTTCTTTTTCTTAAGCCCCTTGAGTACTATCTTCAGTACGTCGTCCATGTGTTTTACAGGGATTATCTTGAGCTTGCTCTTGACGTTCTTAGGCAATTCGTCTATATCTTTTTTGTTTCTATCCGGTATAAGGACGGTCTTCATATGAGCCCTTAGTGCCGCAAGACACTTTTCCTTAAGCCCCCCGATGGGTATTATGCGCCCTCTGAGCGTTATCTCTCCGGTCATTGCTATCTCTTTACTGAGCGGTGTCTTTGTGAGAGCCGATATTAGCGATGAGGCCATGGTTATGCCGGCCGAGGGGCCGTCCTTGGGTATAGCTCCGGCAGGGATGTGTATGTGGATGTCTATGTTTTTGTTGAAGTCTTCAGAGAGTCCAAGATCAGTTGCCTTTGAGCGAATGTAGCTAAGGGCGGCCTGAGCCGACTCCTTCATTACGTCTCCAAGTTGACCCGTAAGGGTCAGTTGCCCTCGGCCTTTCATTATAGTGGTTTCGATGAATAGTATCTCACCACCGACGGGTGTCCATGCAAGCCCTGTGGCTACACCTATCTCGTCTTCTTCGAGTTCGGCTTCATGGTAGAATTTTTCAACGCCCAGGTATTCGTAGAGCTTTGCGGGAGTTATCTTGGTTAGAGTCTTCTTGCCGCTGGCGACTTCCTTTGCCACCTTTCTGCAAAGGGATGCTATCTCACGCTCTAAGTTACGAAGCCCGGCTTCGCGCGTGTAGTCGTTGATGACCTTCGTTATAGTGGCGTCCGGTATTGCGATGTCTTTTTCTGTGAGGCCGTGTTCCTTTATCTGACGCTCTATGATGTAGCGCTTGGCTATGACGAGTTTCTCTTCGCTCGTGTAGCCGGAGAGGTCGATTATCTCCATGCGGTCTCTAAGGGGCCCCGGAATCGGGTCTCCCATATTGGCCGTAGCGATGAACATTACCTTTGAAAGATCAAATGGGACGTTCAGGTAGTGATCGCTAAATGCGTTGTTCTGTTCCGGGTCGAGCACTTCCAGGAGTGCCGATGAAGGGTCTCCACGGAAGTCCGCGCCTATCTTATCTATCTCATCGAGCATGAATACGGGGTTATTGCTACCGGCTTGTTTTATTCCTTGTATTATGCGCCCCGGCATCGCTCCGACATAGGTGCGCCGGTGACCGCGTATCTCGGCCTCGTCTCGTATACCCCCAAGTGAGATGCGAACGAAGTTTCTGCCCATAGCTCTTGCTATTGAGCGTCCAAGTGAGGTCTTGCCGACTCCCGGAGGGCCTAAGAAGCATAGTATGGGGCCTTTGGTCTTCTTCTTAAGCTTTCTTACGGCAAGGTACTCAAGTATGCGCTCTTTAATCTTCTCAAGGTCGTAGTGGTCTTCATCGAGTATCGCCTTGGCCTTCTTTATATCTATTGCGTCCTTTGTCTGCTTTTGCCACGGCAGTTCTACGAGCCATTCAAGGTATGTGCGCGTAATGCTCGCCTCTGCCGCGTCGGGGTGCATGGACTCAAGGCGCTCGGCCTGCTTCAAGGCTTCTTTTTCTACATCCGCAGGCATATTTACCTTAAGTATCTGATCTCTGAATTCGTCTGTATCTTCCGAGAGGTCGTCTATATCGCCAAGCTCGCTCTTAATCTGCTTTAGTTGTTCACGCAGGAAGTACTCACGCTGGGTCTTATCCATCTCTTCTTTGGCCTGAGTCTGTATGCGTGCCTGCATCTGCGCTACCTGTAGTTCTTTTACAAGCAGGTCGTTCACACGTTCAAGTCTGCTGATAGGGCTTAGGTTTTCAAGTAGGTATTGTCCGTCCTCTACGCTTAGGCCGAGATTGGCCGATACTAAGTCGGCCAGACGCCCCGGGTCTCGGAGGTTCTCGAGCACGGTCATTACCTCAGGGAATATTACCTTGCCGAGTTCGGCGAGTTTTTCTATCATCTCCCTTACGTTGCGCATGAGAGCCTCTACCTCAACGGCAGGCATGCTCGCGGGCAACTCTAAGAGCTTCTCTGTGTCGACTGTGTAAGAGGGTTTTGTTTGGAGGAATGTGGTTACCTTGGCACGAGCAAGCCCCTGGACGAGTATCTTCACACGTCCGTCCGGAAGCTTCAGCATACGGATTATCATACCGACCGTTCCGTGCGTGTAGATATCTTCAGGCTCTGGGTCTTCCTTACTTATATCCTTTTGCGTGGCCATGAATATTAGGCGGTCTTTACTTAGTGCCGAGTCGACGGCATTTATTGAGTTCTCGCGTCCGACGAAGAGCGGCAATATCATAAAAGGAAAGACCACTATATCGCGTATTGGAAGTAGCGGAAGTATTTCTGGTATTACCGGTTGATCGTCGAACTCTTCGGAGTTGAGCTCTTCATTTGCTTTTTCTGCGCACATAATGAGGGGTTTCTCCTATTCCGTCTCTATTTTGATGGGCTTAGGTTCGCCGCGTTTCTCTTCCACCCGAGGTAGCCTTACCGTAAGTGTTCCGTCCTTATAGATAGCCTTTATCTTGTTGGTATTTACCGGAAACGGAATGTCTATTGCCCTGAAGACTCTACCAAAGGCTCTCTCCATGCATATGTAATTGACATCATCACCTTCGTCCAAGCAGTCATACTTAACGGCCGTCACGGTGAGCGTGCCTTTTAGTATCGCGATATTTATATCCTTAGCCTTCATGCCCGGTAGCTCAAAGTCGACCGTAACTTCGTCCTTATTTGAGTATAGATCAACGTAAGGTACGTGGTTTACCGGTTCTTTGCTGGCATCCGAACCCGCGACATTGCTCATCCCCTCCATTATGAGTTGAACGAGGCTTGTCTCGTCGGCCATTGCCACTGAAGCTGATTTTTTCTTGGTGCTCTTTGCCATATCTTCCCGAGTTGTTTATATCTTTAGTTTGCGGATGAACCGTTTGAGTTCTTTGCCTGCCTCAGGGTCTTTTATACCGAGAGCAACTTGTGCTTTCAGGTAACCGAGCTTATCGCCCGCGTCGTATCTCGTGCCTTCAAATTCGAGGGCATATACGTCTTCCCTTTCAAGGAGATCGTTGATTGCGTCCGTTAATTGTACTTCACCGCCGCTACCCGTCTTAGTTCTCTTTAGAGACGTAAATATCTCAGGCGTCAGGATATAGCGACCTATTATGGCAAGGTTCGATGGCGGATTTTTTGGCTTCTCCACCAATGCCGAGACCTTATATAACCCCGGGGCGACCTTACGGCCTTCAACGATACCGTACTTGTGTGCCTCACTCTTCGCTACTCTCTGAACGGCCAGAATGCTTAC
>DAOVKH010000080.1 GCA_030631875.1 Deltaproteobacteria bacterium
AGTAGTGCGGCGCGATAAAAGCCCGTCTTTACGTCCCTAAATGGACGCCTACTTTGTCAGCCCTTCGGACTCTAATCCTCACGTACCTACCTGTACGCTGCGGTTAAAGTCCTCGGCCTTCCTCGTATGCGCCTCATTTATGAACGTAAAAGTTAGTGGACGGCAGAAGCCCTCACGTGCGAAGAGCCCTCTGGCTCCTCGAATACGACCAATTCTCATTGCCGCTTTAGTTGGGTATAAACTTCCTCTCCCCTTGGGGAGAGGATTGAGGTGAGGGGGTTTCAAAAACCGTTCGCCCTGAGCCAGTCGAAGGGTTATACGAATGGCAACCTTGTCATCCTGAATCCTGTGCTGAGCCAGTCGAAGTATCGTTTCAGGATCTTCTTTTGTCTTTTTCTTTGTCGTTCAGGTAATAGGGAAGTATTAGTGCCAACATTAAAACCCCCGCACCTAAAGGTACGGGGGATTTTACTTGGTGCAGGGCTTTCTTCTTTACAGCCTTAATCGTTATTACCGAGGTCCGTGCCTCCATAGTAAGGCGTAGTTACCGCGCTCGCTATGTTGTCGCGGTAGTTGCCATAGTAAATCTGATAACCCTTTTCGATAGAGCCACCATTTACGTTCGTTACGCGGTTATTTATAATATCAGCAGAGTATGAGAGTGAGTTTATACCATAACCGGATGAAGCTCCAGTGATATTGCTGACTATGTTGCCTTCGGCTATGACATTAGAGAAGCCGTAAGAGAATATCCCGTAAGCGGTAGTAGATGCAGATGAGATATCGCTTATACGGTTCTGCAAGACTATACTCCTGTCAGATTCATCTACGAATATGCCTCCTGCTACAGAAGTCCCACTTTTTATTCCTCTAATGTCATTATTTATTATACGTGCGTTTACGGAATCCGATATATATATACCGTAGATGGGGTTACCACTATCCATATCCATATCCAGTATGCGGTTATTTCGAACGATAGCACCGTCGGTGTACTTAAGACGGATACCATATTGAAGATTTCCGTTCCCGTGGATAGTCAGGTCTTCTATTAGTGTCCCTGTAGTAACCTCAGAGTATATGTATACGCCGACTCCAAATCCTTTTATAGTTCCGTTCTTTATTGTGGCATAGTTTGATGTACCTCCAGTTAATATACCATATAAGGTGCTGCTGTCACCGGTAATGACATGGTCGTTGAGGTCGAGGACGACGTTATCTGCAACGATCACTATGGCGGAAGTGGAACCCGTGTGGCTCACATCCTCCATTAGGCAGTATATGCCCGGTCCAAGAATTGAGAATGGCATATCTGCTTGGCGTATCTCGCCGTCGCCGCTACCGACCGTGCCTCTGCCGTCGCACATCGTCGTCTGTGCCATAGTTGTCGTTGGCATAATAAAGTAGGCCAAGGCAAGGACGGCAGAGAGTACTAAATATTTAAATCTATATATATCCATAATTAGCTCCTATGCGTTTTTTTAGGGGGTTATAAAAGAGAATACGTAACCCCATCCTTGCCTTTAGTCGTTATTCCCGAGGTCAGTACCGCCAGAGTAAGCTGTCGTACAGTTGCTCGCGATGTTATCGCGGTAGCGGTTGGTCGTGGAGTTAAAAACGTAGCACGTGGCGGCACCGCTTACACGGTTATCTATAAAGTCACTATTTGTGTCGACACTGATTATGCCGGCTCTTCCACCTGACCCTGTAACCCCTCTTACAAAGTTATGCTCGACGAGTGAGTAGTCTGTATTAGCTCCAAGAGTCAGAGTATAGACATTACCGGTATCGGCCGAGGTGTCTGTGATTCGATTATCTTTTATCTTTAAGTTCTCTGAATTGCTGGTATTTATGGCGTACGAATTTTTAGTGCCCTGTGCGGCGGTGCCTGATATGTCGTTATTTAGTATGCTTCCCCCATCGGCGTGTGTGAGCACGATTCCTTGTACGGTAGAGGTGCCGGAGTTAGTCGTGCCAATGACCCTGCTGTTACGCACGATTGAGCCTTCTCCACTGAGACTGATACTAGTTATTTTGTTATCTATAAGGTTCATCTCTTCGATAAGGTTACCTGAAGTGGGCGTACCTGAATCAGTCATCAGAGCTATGCCAGCTACGAAGCCTGTTATGGTTCCGTTCCTTATGGTGATATTGCTCTTCTGATAGGCAGTAATACCGTTACTTGCGGTACCGCTACCTGATATCGTATGCGCGTTCAGGTCGAGTACAACGTCGTCTGTTGAGATAATTATGCCGTTGCCCGACGAGACTGTGATATCCGCGGTCAGGCAGTATAGACCTGAGTTTGAGATGGTACCTGCGGTGGATATGGCCGTACAGCCCGAAGCTGTTGTCGTCTCAGCCTGAACTATGCTCGGTATTGATAAAAATCCTATTGCTATTGTTAAAATAATAATTCCTATGGCTCTCTTCATCTTGATGCTCCTCTCATTGAAGGGTTTAGGGTTTTGTTCGTAATTGGGAATAATCCCATAGTCAATAGTGGAGAATGTATTACTTTAAGTCGTAGTTGTCAATCGCTATCTTATAAGTATGCGTACTTGCTTTAGAGTTTTCTGCGGTATGAGAGAAACTATAGGTGTTTAGGCACTCTTTAATATTTGTGTGTCTATTGAAATGCTTTGTAGGGTGGGCTCTGCCACCTAAGTTTCTTTTAAGAACGACCCTTCGATTAACCCTTCGACTTGCTCAGGGCGAACGGTCTTTTCACTGCGCCTCTTCTTGACCAAGCTCACATATCCTGTTAAAATAATACGTCTTCAAGATACCCCATCATCTATAAAGAACTTATTATCCTAACCAAGGAGAACCCAGTGAAGTCTATAATTATGGCCGGAGGGTTTGGTACGAGGCTTCGTCCGCTTACCAACAGCTTGCCAAAGCCCATGGTTCCCATGGCAGGCAGGCCGATGATGGAGCATATCGTCGAGCTATTAAAATCCCACAATATCAAAGATTTAACATCACTTCTTTATTTTCAACCCGAAGATATAGTTGACCACTTCGGAGATGGTTCTTCTATGGACGTTAAGATGGATTACGTCTCGGCTACGGTAGACCTCGGTACGGCCGGCAGTGTGGCCGGAGCCATGCGTCCGCAAAAGGGCGTTAAGGCAACCAACTGGGGTTCGACCTTAGTTATTAGTGCCGACGTTTTGACCGATATAGACCTGACGGCCGCCATGGCCTTCCATAAGAAGCGACGCTCTATGGCGACACTCATTCTTACGCGTGTGGAAAACCCGCTCGCATACGGCATTGTCATAACCGATAAGAACGGTAAGATTGTCCGCTTCTTAGAAAAACCCTCATGGGGCGAGGTCTTCAGCGATACCGTCAATACCGGTATTTATATACTCGAAAAGAAGGCTCTGGACTTAGTCCCCGAAGGCGTTGAGTTCGACTTTAGTAAAGATCTATTCCCCATGCTCCTTAAGAATAAGATGCCCTTGTACGGCTACATTGCCGATGGGTATTGGAAGGATGTCGGAAGCCTTAGCGAGTACCGCCAAGCCAATATGGATATCCTGAACCAGCGCGTGCACGTAAATATTTCGGGCGAGCACATAATCGATGACTCCACTATAGAGGGGTCTAATATAGATGATGACTCTGGTGTCTGGATGGGCGAGGGCAGTCAAGTGGACTTTACGGCCAAGCTTACAGGCA
This sequence comes from Deltaproteobacteria bacterium, assembly GCA_030631875.1. GTDB lineage: Bacteria > Desulfobacterota > GWC2-55-46 > GWC2-55-46 > DRQE01 > DAOVKH01. Next base: position 3,691 of record DAOVKH010000080.1, read on the forward strand.
CGGTCATAGTCGGCAATAATTGCCGAATCGAGCCCGGTGCCGTTATAGCCAATTGCGTATTATCCGATGGTACGGTCGTCAAGGAGGGCGCGGAGCTTCGTGATTCGGTTCTATGGGAGGGCGTATCGGTTGGTGCCAGGGCACGGCTTCAGGAAAATATTGTAGGCAATAACACCACCATAGGCGCGGACGCTTACTTGGGCGAGGGCGTTGTCGTTAGCGATTACTGTAAGATTGGCATAGGCAGTACGGTTAAGGCCAACGTAAAGGTATGGCCTCATAAAGAGGTCGAAGAAGGTGCGACACTCGCTTCAAGCCTCATATGGGGGCAGAAGTGGGCGCGAAGTATATTCTCTACCTACGGCGTAACAGGGCTTGCCAATATAGAGCTTAGCCCTGAGTTTGCGGCAAAGCTCGGCGCGGCATACGGTGCGTCTTTGGATAAGGGCTCTATCGTCTCGACGAGTAGAGACCCGCATAAGACATCACGCATGATAAATCGTGCCATTATGACGGGCATACTCTCGACGGGTGTTAATGTCCATGACTATGGCGTTACACCCATGCCGGTCGTCAGGTACCTGGCCAGAGGCGGCAACGACTACGGCGGCGTTCATACGAGGCGTTCCCCATTCGACGCTCAGCTCCTTGATCTTAAGTTTTTCGATAAGACGGGCTTGGATCTCCATCCGGGTGCCGAGAAGTCCGTAGAGAGGTTGTTCTTTCGTGAAGACTTTAGGCGCGTGCCGATGGAGGATACCGGCGAGATGGTCTTCCCCATACACGGCATTGAGACCTACCGGAACGCCTTTCTCTCGGCCATAGATGTTGAGGCTATAAAGGGAGCAGACTTTAAGGTTGTGATAGATTACTCTTACGGTAGTTCGTCGAGGATATTGCCTCCTATACTGGGTAAGCTTAATTGTGAGGTGATAGCCCTGAACGCAAACCTCGACGGCACGAAGACGACGAAGACGGCTGAAGACTTTGCCCACGGCCTTGACCAATTATCGACTATCGTAAGATCCTTGAAGGCCGACATAGGTTTTATGTTAGACTCAGGGGGCGAGAAGGTCTTTATCGTAGACGACACAGGGGAGATTATAGACGGCGAGACGGCCTTGAGCTTAATAACGCTACTCGTACTTAAGAGTGCAAAGCGCGCGGGGCTAAGGGGCGGCTCCGTAGCCGTACCCGTTACGGCCTCGCGCGGAGTCGAAGAGATGGCCAAGACTTACGGCTTTAAGGCCGTAAGGACGAAGACTACGGCGCACGGCCTTATGGAGGCCGCTACTGCCAAGGACGTATTCTTTGTAGCCGAAGAGACCGGAGGCTTCATATTCCCTAACTTTCAACCCGTCTTTGACGGTATGTTCGTTGTGGCGAAGGTCTTGGAGATGGTCGCAGGCGAGGGTGTCAGGCTTCATAAACTTATACGTGAAATACCGCCAAGCGTTATGCTCAGAGAGCTCGCTCCGTGCTCGTGGGAATCAAAGGGGATGATCATGCGCCGCTTGGCCGAGGATTCGAGCGGTAAGCCTACGATACTTATAGACGGCATACGCATAAGCTACGGCCACGACTGGATAATCGCCTATCCGAGCCAGACGAACTCTTACTTCCATCTGGTGGCTGAGGCCGCGACCGAAGAGAAGGGGCGAGAGCTCATAACCGAGTACTCGGAGAAGATAAAGCTCTGGCAAGGCGAGGGCGCGAAGACAAATAAGAATTTAAACGCATAGAAAAAACACTTAGAAGAGGAATTAAATTAGATGGCAGATATAGGTATTAAGACACTCGTCGTAGGTCCGTTGGATGTGAATTGTTATATTCTTTGGGATAAGGATACAAAGGACGGCGTTGTAGTGGATCCGGGCGGCCATGCCGACCGTATAGCCGAGACGGTTAAAGAGCTTGGCGTAAATGTCGCTTACATAATAGATACGCACGGACACTTCGACCACGTCGGCGGTAACGGCGAGCTTGCGGAGTTGCTTAACGTAAAGGTAGCGATACACGAGGACGATGCCCATATGATAGAAGGGGCTTCTGCGCAGAGTGCCTTCTACGGTCATAAGATAGACGACCTGCCCGCACCTGAGGTTACATTCACCGACGGTACGACTATAGAAGCAGGAAGCCTTACGGTAAAGATACTCCATACGCCCGGCCATACGACAGGCGGTGTTTGTTTATATGTAGAAGACGCAGGAATACTCATTACCGGCGACACACTCTTTGCGGGAAGCATTGGCAGGAGCGATCTTCCGGGAGGCGACCACGAGACCTTGCTCGCTTCCATAAAGAATAAGATATTGCCTCTGCCTGCTGATGTTAGGGTCTATCCCGGCCATGGCGGAAGCTCTACCGTCGGTGAAGAGCGTAAGTATAATCCGTTTCTGCAGGGTCTTTAAGGTTTAAACCATGCTATTAAAGAATAAAAATGTAGTCCTCTGTGTCAGCGGAGGTATAGCTGTATATAAGGCTCTGGAGCTTGTGCGCCTGCTTAAGAAGGAGGGCGCAAATGTTTATCCCGTGATGAGCCGCGCGGCGGTGGAGTTCGTAACGCCTCTTAGCTTTACGACCTTATCTGAAAAGATTACTTTGACCGATATGTTTGCGCCCATAACAGATGCCACGATAGACCACATAGATGTGAGTGCTAAGGCCGATATAGTCATCATAGCTCCTGCTACGGCAAACACTATAGGTAAGGTCGCCGGCGGTATTGCCGATAATTTTCTAACGACGATAGTCATGGCAACGACGGCACCGGTGCTCATAGCCCCTGCCATGAATAACAACATGTACGACAATCCCATTGTAAAAGAAAACATATGTAAGCTCAAGGCTCACGGTTATATCTTTGTAGGGCCGGACGAAGGCGAGCTCGCCTGCGGCACACTTGGGCGAGGGCGCATGAGTTCTGTTATGGATATAATGGAGTCCGTCAGGGAGGTCTTGAGCAGGAAGGACTTAAGCGGCGAAAAGGTCTTGGTAACGGCCGCCGCTACGCGTGAGCCGATAGACCCGGTGCGCTTCGTATCCAACGCCTCTTCAGGCAGGATGGGCTATGCCATAGCGCGCGCGGCTAAGCGCAGAGGTGCTGAGGTCGTGCTCATATCGGGGCCTTCATCGCTGGACGTGCCTATGGGCGCGACATTCGAATCCGTTGAGACTATGCGTGAGATGCAGGAAGCGGTCATTAAGTACTACCCGCAATCGACGGTCGTTATTATGGCCGCCGCTATATCGGACTTTAGGCCCGTAGACTATAAGGCGAAGAAGATAAAGAAGGCCGACAACCTTTTAAAGATAGAGCTTGAGAGGACCGAAGATATCTTAAAGGGGCTTGGAAGCTCTAAGGACGAAGGTAAGGTCTTGGTGGGGTTTGCCCTTGAGACAGACGATATGATAGCCAACGCTACGAAGAAGCTTGAGGATAAGAACCTCGACATGGTCGTAGCCAACGGGCCTCTGGGCTTAAATAGCGAGGTCAATCAGGTAACGCTTATCGAGAAGTCAGGCAATGCCACGGAACTGCCGCCGCTCGTAAAGGACGAGGTGGCCGAGCGCATACTTGATTGTGTCGTTAGGTTAAAGGGGGGTTAGTCGAAGGAAAATTCCTTCAGAGCCGACTTTAAGACTTCTTCTATATGTTCTTTGTTCTTCTTTTTTATTCCTTTGAGTTGTCTCCGAATAGCCTTTGCCCGAGTGAGGTTCTTTCTGCCTATAGGGTCGAAGGATACGCAGGCGGCCTCTTTGCCATTCTTCAATAAGTCCGTTATCCTGCCGAGGGTTTCGTCCCGGAATCTCGTTCTATCTTTCTTATGCAAGACCCATCTGGACCTTGGCGAGAGCACGGCCAGCTTATGGTGCCACTGATTTATCTTTTGAAGGTTCATGATGGTCGAAAATATC
>DAOVKH010000031.1 GCA_030631875.1 Deltaproteobacteria bacterium
CATGAATATAGAAAAGGCGTTACGCCTTATAGCGGGTATCTTTATATTAGCGAGCCTTGCTCTGTCGAGGGTGCACCATGAGTATTGGCTCTTCTTTACGGCATTCATAGGATTGAACCTTCTCCAATCGGGCATTACGAACTGGTGCTTGATGATGAATATACTGAAGGCCTTTGGCCTTAAGAGTTGTTGTAAAGAATCTTAAAAGAAGAGGTGAGATGAAGAAGCTCATAGGCGCACCCATAAGGTTTTCGATTAATTACCCAAAGACGATCATAGCCGTCTATGTCATCTTAACGCTTATATTTATATCATTCATACCGAGCGTTAAGGTCGATACCGACCCTGAGAATATGTTGTCCAAGGACGAGCCCGTACGCTTGGCCCATAGTGAAGCGAAGCGTGATTTTGCTTTATATGACTCCATAGTCGTAGGTGTCGTCGATGATGAGAGCACAGAGGGTGTATTCCTTCCCGAGACCCTACTCAGGATAGCGCGCGTTACCGAAGGTATACTTAAGATAGAGGGTGTTATCGCGAGTGACGTCTTTAGCCTTATCACAACAGACGATATATCTTCCGATGGTGTTCTGCTTACCATAGAGCCGTTGATGGAAACGGAGCTTCTATCTAATGCCGATGCCCTTCGGGTGCGCGACCGTGCCTTGGATAATCCCATACTTAGAGACATGCTCGTCTCGGCCGACGGCAAGGCCGTCTTGATATCCGTCCCCATAAAGGAAAAGAGCGAGAGCTATAGGATATCTCTTGAGATAGAGGAGATTATAAGAACTCACGGCGGCAGCGAGGATTATCACCTCGCAGGCCTGCCCATCGCCGAAGATACATTCGGCGTAGAGATGTTCAAGCAGATGGGTGTGAGTGCGCCTTTGGCAGGGCTTATCATAATGCTCATAATGTTCTACTTCTTCAGGAGCGCGCCGCTTGTCATAGCATCGATGGCCGTAAGTATTATGACCGTCGCCTGGTCGATGGGCTTTCTCATAGGGGCCGGCTATACGGTTCATATAATGAGTTCGATGATACCGATATTCCTGATGCCCGTCGCGGTGCTCGACTCCATCCATATATTGAGTTCATTCCACGAAAGATTCCCCGTATCTAAGGATAGGCGAGAGGCGTTGGAGGGTACGATAGATGAACTCCTAAGCCCGATGATATTTACATCTATAACCTCTGCCGTAGGTTTTGCAGCACTCATGCTTACACCCATACCGCCGGTCAGGGTCTTTGGAGGGTTCGTTGCATTCGGTATTATCGTAGCGTGGTTCATGACGATGACCTTCTTGCCTGCCGTTATAATGCTCTTGCCCGTAAGCACGTTAAAGAGCTTCGGGGCGAAGGTTACTGAAGGCCGCCATACATTGCAGTTGCGTATAGGTGCCTTTGCCACGAAGCGCGCCAAATGGATATTGGCACTTGCGGCTGTCGTACTCATTGTCTCCATATACGGCATTACGCGCACTAACGTAAATGATAACCCTGTTAAGTGGTTTGAGAGCTCTCATCCCATACGTGTAGCCGACAAGGTATTGAACGAACACTTTGGCGGAACCTACATGGCATACCTCATACTGGGCGGCAGTGAAGAAGGCACCATGAAACGCCCCGAGGTCTTAGGCTACATAGAGAGCCTTCAGGGACATATGGATTCCTTAGAGAGTGTCGGTAAGACCACATCCGTAGTGGACGTTATAGAGAAGATAGGCTACGAGCTCTATGACGGCGACGAGAGCAAGGCGCGCGTGCCCGAGGATTCAAAGACCGTGGCGCAGTATTTATTCTTGTATGAAATGTCGGGAGACCCCGACGATCTCTATCATCTGATAGACCCGACACTGAGCAAGGTTAATATATGGGTTCAGCTCAAGAGCGGCGATAACGAAGATATGAAGGCCGTCGAGCTTTCGGTTAGGGATTACATGGCGGCAAACCCTCTGCCTATGGGCATAGAGGCAAACTGGGCTGGGCTTACCTACCTGAATGTAGTCTGGCAGGATAAGATGGTCGGCGGTATGCTTAAGTCGCTCGGTAGCGGTGCTGTCGTAGTATTCCTGATGATGGCCTTCCTCTTTCGCTCGCCGCTATGGGGGTTGATATCGATGTTGCCTTTGACTTTGACCATCGCCTTCATATACGGGCTCATAGGCTTTAGCGGTCAGGATTATAATATGCCGATAGCTATACTTTCATCTTTAACGCTTGGCATATCGGTGGACTTTGCCATACACTTTGCGCAGAGGATGCGCCAGGTTCGAAGAAAGGCTGAGGGCGCAGACGATTGGAGTAAGTCCGTTAGCGTAATATACGGAGAGCCTGTGAGTGCGATACTCAGAAACATGCTCGTCATATCGGTGGCCTTCCTGCCGTTATTCTTATCGTCGCTCATGCCGTATAAGACGGTCGGCTTCTTCTTTGCCGCCATCATGACCGTCAGCGGAGCTACGACACTTGTACTACTTCCATCTGTGATGACTTTATTTAAGAGGCAACTGAAACTTTAAAAGAGGGGGCTGTTATGAGGGCAATATACTTTAAAGTATTGATGGTGCTACTCGGTGTAATCTTTCTGCCAAGCCTTGCCGTAGGCGAAGATAAGATTACGGCAGACGATATAATAGACCGCGCGAGTTTGGCGAATTACTACGCAGGCGACGACGGTACGGCAAAGATTGCCATGAAGATAACCGACAGAGCAGGGCGCGTGCGTACGCGCGAGCTTACTATGTTGAGGCTCGACATTGAAGACGGCGGCGAGCAGAGGTTCTACGTATACTTTAGAGAGCCTTCGGATCTGACGGGCATGGTCTTCATGGTCGCTAAGAAGGTCGGCGCGGACGACGACAGGTGGCTCTACGTGCCGGCCGTCGATATGGTCAAGCGTGTCGCGGCAAAGGATAAACGCTCGAGCTTCGTCGGCTCGCACTTCACATATGAGGACGTATCCGGGCGAGACACCTCCGATGACGTACATGAATTGGTAGGTATAGAAACGGTCAATGATAGAGCGGCTTACCAGATAAAGAACACTCCAAAGGATGTGGCCTCGGTAGAGTTCTCTTACTATACGGCCTACATAGATAAGGATAACTTTCTTGCCCTAAAGGCCGAGTATTACGACAAGGCGGGAAGACTCTATCGAACCGTCACGGCCGAAGAGGTCTCGGTAATAGACGGTGTGCCGACAGTTACTAAGGGGCGCGTAAGTGAGGTTGACGGCGGCGAGACGACGGTAGAGTTCACAGATGTTCGCTATGATGTCGGGCTTTCGGAGTCTATATTTACGGAGCGGTATTTAAGACGGCCTCCGAGGAAGTGGCTTAAGTAGATCTATGCGACTTACGCAAAAGATAAAAGTTCTTATCGTAGTGGTGGTCTCTTTATTTTTTTCTCTCTCCATTGCCGAGGCAGGGGTTAGCGGAGGTTTTATAGAGAGCGCTGGGAGCTTTAAATTTGGCGACGATAAGGCCGAGAAGAACGATACCAACCTATTGGAGTTGCGCGCGCAGTTAAGGTACAGAGCCTACCCTGAGATATTGGAAGAATATTCGGGCGAAGCCTTCATTAAGTTTGAAGTCTTGGCCGACGGCTACGACGAGAGTGTTTCACCGATCGTGCGTGAGGGTTGGCTCTCTTTAAGCCCCGTAGATTTTATGGACATTAAGGCAGGTCGTCAGATTGTAACCTGGGGCACAGGCGACATGCTCTTTGTAAATGATCTATTTCCAAAGGACTACCTCTCGTTCTTCATAGGCAGGGACGACGAGTACCTAAAGCTCCCGATAGACGGCCTTAAGGTATCGCTCTTTGGTGAAAAACTCTCGACCGACATTATCGTAATGCCGGTCTTTACGCCGAATAACAGCCTCATCGGTGAGAGGCTCTCGATATTTGATCCCATCAGCGGGCGCATCGCAGGCGAAGAACTCGACAGGTTTTACGAGATGCCACCTAAGACACCTCGCAACCTTGTGACTGCTATTCGGGTATATAGAAGCTATAGGGGGGTAGAGTCGGCTCTTTACTTTTACGACGGATTTTATGGTGAGCCCAAGGGAATCATCGACCCTCTAAGAGAACGCTTCTTTTATCCGAGGCTTAGGTCTTATGGCGCGAGCCTTCGAGGAGCACTCTTCGGCGGTATCGCTAATATTGAGGGGGCTTACTATGATTCGCGCGATGACAGCGACGGCAGTAACGCGTCGGTGGAGAATTCGAGCATGAGGGTCTTGGCAGGTTTCGAGAGAGAACTTCCTCGAAACATAGGGCTTGGCCTTCAGTATATGGTCGATAAGTTGCTCGACTACGGCGCATATAAGAGAAACTTAGATCCTACCGCTAAGGCAAGAGATGAGTTTCGAAGCCTTCTGACCGTGCGCCTTACAAAGCTCCTAATGGCCGATACGCTAAGGCTTTCGTTATTTAACTTCTATAGCCCAACAGATAGCGATGATTACCTTAGGATATCTGCGGCCTATGATATTGATGATAATATTAAAGCAACGCTTGGCGGAAACTTTTTTACGGGTAAATACGATCATACGGAGTTTGGTCAGCTCGAAGGGAATGATAATCTATATCTTAGAGTTAGGTATAGTTTTTAGTCTTATTAGAGTTCTATCTCGCTGTCGCACGAAACGGCAAAGCAATCTATCTTTGCGTCTTCCTTAGAGAGTAGTTCCTTGGATGCCTTCTCTATGGCATCGACACCGTCGTCGTCTCTATCCTGATTGTGGTGGAAGAGTCCGAGAGTTTTGACACCTGCTTCCTTAGCGAGCCTTACGGCATCTGTGTAGGTAGAGTGCCCCCAACCTTCGCGGTAATCTTCGGGTGTGTACTCGGCGTCGTGTATGAGCAGATCCGCGCCCTCTGAGAACTTTACGTATTCGTCGAAGCCGAGCCCCGACGGATGGGTAAAACTTAATTCATTATCCGTTAGAAATACGAAGCTCTTACCGTCTTCTTCGAGTCTGAAACCGACGCCAATATTTGTGTGGTTAATCGGAAGAGTTGTAATCTTTATAGAGCCGACATTGAAGCCTTCGGCCTCTGTCTCGTGAAATTCGATATTCGCGGCTATATCTTCGAGTTCAACGGGGAAGTACGGCGCGGTCATCGTCTTTTCTATCACACCCTTTATGTAGTTTTGTGTCGTCGTTGGGCCTTTTACGATTATCTTCGCTTCTTCGTGGTATATGGGTTTGAAGAACGGGAAGCCAGAGAGGTGATCCCAGTGCGGGTGCGTGAATACTACGTTAATATCAGATATGCGGCCTTCGGCGAGAAGGCGGTTTCCAAGCCTTCGTATGCCGGTGCCGGCATCTATCACGATAAGGTCGCCCTCAGAGCTCACGACCTCAATGCATGTAGTATCGCCACCGTACTTTAGGTACTCTTTGCCGGATACCGAGATTGAGCCTCTCGATCCCCAGGATCTGATTAGCATCTTTATAAGTGTCCTTACGTGGAGTAAAAGTACCTTATTATAACATATCGTTTTATATAGTCAATTGGATATGTGGTGGGTTTATTTGCGCGTTTTTTCCTTTACCTGAGTTCTGCTTCTCAGGCTCTCTCTTGCGCTATCCATTATCTCCTTTAGCGCGATACCTTTCTTCTCGGCCAGGAGCTTGCAATCTTCGTACTCAGGGGCGGAGTTTACGAGCCGTCCGTTCAGGTAGGAGAGTTTTACGCCAACCTTGCCGTACGGTGTCTTAATCATCTTTATCTCTCGCGCGAGGCAATCCCGTTCGACCCTATAGGAACGCACGCCGATGGATGTAGATTCAGTGAAGATTACCTCTAAGAGAGAATCTTTAAGCTTCTCTTCCGTGATGACGGTTATGAGCATACCCATACGTGTCTTCTTCATCTGCACGGGGGTTATGTAAGCGTCGAGCGCGCCTTCTTTAAGGAGACGTTCAATTAAGTAGCCGCCTATCTCCGGGGTCATATCATCTATGTTGGTCTCAAGAACTATTGCGGATTGGGAATCTGACTCCGGGGTAGCTGTCATCTCTCCAAGGACGACTCGAAGGATGTTCGGTATCTCCTCAAAGTCCTTGCCGCCGACACCGTAGCCTATCTTTTCAATGACCATTGCCGGCATCGGGCCGAATTCTTTTACAAGGGTTTTGGCTATGACCGCACCGGTCGGGGTCGTGAGCTCCATGGCGACGGGTGAGGGCTTTGTCGGAATGCCGCGCATAAGCTCTATCGTGGCAGGGGCCGGTATGGGCATCGTACCATGCATGGTACTAACAAGCCCAGAGCCGAGCGGTATAGGGGATGAGTATATGGCATCGACCTTAAGGTCGATTATAGCGATAGCAACGCCGACTATATCGACGATGGAGTCCACGGCTCCGACCTCGTGGAAGTGAACCTTCTCGGCGCTGATTCCGTGCACAGAACCTTCGGCTATTGCCAAAGTTTTAAAGATTTCAATGCTCAACACCTTTACTTCTTTTGCGAGCTTGCTTTTTTCGATAATTTTTTTTATATCTTTGAATGTACGGTGGTGCTTGGATTCGGTCGTACGTACCTTGAACCTAACGCCCTCGATGGCGTGCCTGCGTTCAAGTGTGGTCTTTATTGTATAATTGCTTAAACCGAGCTTCTTGAGTTCGCGTTTTATCTTTTTTATGTCGACACCGAGGTCTATTAGGGCGGCCATTGTCATGTCACCACTGATGCCTGAAGGGGAGTCGAAGTAGAGTATTCTCATCGTTATTCCTTTAGCTGTTCATTAGGCTTGCCGCGTAGGCGGCTCCAAAGCCGTTATCTATATTTACGACCGTTATGCCCGAAGCGCAACTGCTTAACATAGCAAGGAGTGTCGTTATGCCTTTAAGGTTAGCACCGTAACCGACACTTGTCGGGACGGCTATGACCGGCCTCGATACGAGCCCTGCTATAACGCTTGGCAGTGCCCCTTCCATTCCGGCTACGACTATCAATACGTTGGCGCTGAAGATATCTTCTTTTTTGTGTAGCAGTCGGTGTATGCCGGCTACTCCTACGTCGTACATGTGGCCGACGTCGTTGCCCATGGCCTTGGCCGTAACGACGGCCTCTTCGGCTACTGCCATGTCGGATGTTCCTGCCGATACGACGAGTATCCGCCCGCGCCCGATTTCTTTTATAGGGTGGGTCTCTATGAAGAACGTTCGTGCGACGTCGTTGTATACGCCTTTACTAAAGTTTTTCTTAAGGGTAGCGGCCTTTGCGTCATCGATTCTTGTGATAAGGACGTTTTCGCCCTTCTTTACCATTAAGCGCGAGATATCTCTTGTCTGTTCAGCGGATTTACCTTCGCCGTATATTACCTCAGGGAAGCCTTGCCTGAGAGACCTGTGCGTATCTACCGTCGCGAAGCCCAAGTCTTCAAAGGGGAGTTGTTTTAGTTCTTTAAGTGCAGAGGCTATATCGGTCTTGCCGTTCTTTACGGCCTTAAGGAGTTCTTCTATGGATTTAACATTCATCGCACTCTTGCTTTCTTATTGTATGGTCTCGCCGAAAGATGCGGTTATCTGTGCGGGGTCGAGTAGAAATACGGCTTCGCCGTTACCGAGTATGGTAAAACCTGTCGCACCCCAAAGCCTTGTGAAGGGAGGTATGAGTGGGCGTATATAGGCATCGACTTCATCTATGAGTTCATCGACGACTATGCCGTTGTCTTTCTCTGAGCCTTGTCTTCGTTCAAAGACGATTAACTTTTCAGAGCTATCCTCGCCATAGCTTGGTTTAGCGGAACATTCTACGCCGAGTATATCGCCGAGGCGTTTTATATGCACGGTACTCTCTTTAAGGGCGTAGGTTTCTTCGGATAAAAATTCATTCTCTATCTCCATTACCCTCGATATCTTTGATAGCGGCAAGCTAAGTGTCTTATCCCCAACGCGCACAAGGAGAACCTTGACTATAGATGTCGTGCGTGGAAGCTCTATGGTGAAGGTCGTACCTTTGTCCTTTATTGAATCTATGGTGAGCCGTCCGCCGAGAGTCTCTACGACACTCTTCACCAAATCCATGCCGACGCCTCTGCCTGAAATATCGGTTACTTCTTTTGCGAGACTAAGCCCCGGCATACATATGAGCATGCGAAGCTCCGCGTCACTCATTGCGTTTATCTTCTCGGGAGATACGGCGCGCGCGAGAGCCTTTTCTTTAAGGTCATCGGTATCCAACCCTTTGCCGTTGTCGCTTATCTCTATAAGGACGTGATCTCCCTTGTCGAAGGCACGAACCGTTATGCGCCCTTTGGCGGGCTTACCTGAAGCCACCCTTATATCGGGAGCTTCTATGCCGTGATCTACGGCATTTCGTATTATGTGTATCAGCGGATCGCCCATGCCCTCGAGTATAGCCCTATCAAGGGTTATCTCGGTGCCCTTGAGAATGAGTTCTATATCCTTGTCGCGCCTCTGTGCTATGTCCCTTACCGTGCGCGGGAGACTGTGCATGATGCTCTCTATTGGGAGCATCCGGGCTTCGAGTATATTTGAGTTGAGTTCATCTATGGTCTTACCGAGTGAATGGACGGCATCAAGGAATTCTATGGAAAGAGATTTCTGTGATATTTTCTTTAGAGTCGATAGTGTCGCCAACAGATCTCCTGTTATCTTAAGTTGTTCGTCAAAGACTGTGCCTTCTACCCGCATGGTCGTCGGAAGCCTGAGCTCTGGTATAGGTAATTCCTCTGGAGGTTCGGTATCTTCGCTCGGAGTTTCTTTAGGAATATTTGTCTCTAAAGAAACTTGCGTCGGTGTTACAGGTCTCTCCAAGATCAAGGGTGGTTCTTCTTGCGAGAGGGCACTCTTTAAGCGTTCGACAAGGCTTGTCGTATCGATATCTATTGCGACACCTTCCTCCACCTTTCGAGCCATCTCCTTTAAGGCATCAAGGCACTCCATGAGCAGCCCTACAGTCTCGGAGGTTATATCTCCTTTGCCAGACCTGAAACCTTCGAGAAGATCTTCCTGGAAGTGCGTAAAGTTTTGGATGCTTTCGTAGCCCATTGACGCCGACATCCCCTTTATGGAGTGATAACTCCTAAAGAGTACGTCTATGGACGTAGTGTCGGATGGATCTGTTTCGAGTTTTATTAAGGAACGTTCGATACTACCTATACGTTCATTAGTCTCTTGCAGGAATAGTGCTTTATATTTAGAGTTATCCATTTGATTTTGCTTATAGGGCGTTGATTATCTCAAGCACGGCCTCTTCTTTAAAGGGCTTACTTATATAGGCCTTTATATCAAGGCTGTGCGCTCTCTCTACGATTGTTTCGCCTTTAATACTCGTGCATACTATAACGTCCGTGGTTATTCCGTCGTCACGGAGTTCTTCTATCATCTCAATACCGTTCTTTGTTGGCATTACGAGATCTACGATGATTAGATCCGCATCGAGTGATTTAACCTTCTTAAGACCTTCGGCGCCGTCTTCGGCAACTCCTACGACAACGTGACCTCCGCCGGTGACAATGTCGCTAAGTATTGTTCTGTAGAATTCGTCGTCATCTACGATTAAGACCTTCTTACTCATCGATATTCTCCCTCAGTATTGTTTCTACCTTTTCGTAGAGTTCTTTCCAATCTATTTTAGATACTTCTTCCGTGATTTCGTCATCCTTGTAAAGAAAGGAGGGGGCAGTATCTCCTATATATAATCCGAGACGAACCTTACCATCTCTAAGGATAATAATCTTACCCGTCTTTCCTGCTTTGCCTTGCGACTTGGCAATGAGAGTCATATCCACGACAACTACGGCCTTACCCCTGGTACTGATGATGCCCATGACGGGGCTTTTTGCTCTCGGAATGATATTTATAACAACTGCTTCCAGTATGTGGCTCACGTCCTTCAAGGCGATAGAGAAGTTCTCATTCCCTGTCTTGAATATTACTATGTCTTCGGAGGCAGGCACAGTCAGTCCAATTTAAATGTAGAGACTACTTCGTCGAGTTCATGGGAGAGATCCAGAAGTTTCTCTGATGTCTTAAGTGTGTTCTCCATCGATGTGCCGTGTCTGTCTATGGCTCCGTCGACGATTTCTGTTGCCGCGAGATTTTCCTGAGCTATTTCGGCGACCTGTTCGATAGTCTTGACAGTATCTGCTGTCTTATCTTTTTGTTTTTCTGTTAGAACGAGTATGTGGCTTGCCTTCTCGGCGACCTCTGATGTGTAGTCGGTAATCTCTCCAAGTAAGTCGCGAACCTTACGCATATCGTCTCTGCCTTCTCTAATATACGAAGACCCTTCGCTTGCGGTATCGACCATGCGAAGCACCTCGCCACGGAGTTCTTTTACTACACCTGCTACTTCATCTACGCTCCTGCCGGTATTGTCGGCAAAGCGGCGGACCTCTTCGGCTACGAGTGCGAAGCCTTTGCCGTGTTCTCCTGCCTTGCTGGCCTCAATCGTAGCGTTCAGGGCAAGCAAGTCGGTCTGTCTTGATATATGCGTTATGACGTCGAGTATTTTGGGTATGTCGCCGAGTTTCTCGCTCAGGCGTATGGCGGCTTTTTCGGTCTTTTCTATACCGGAGAATATATTCTCCATCTTTTCTATGGCCGATGTAGAGGTTATGGCACCGCGCTGGACGATGTTGTTGACCTTCTGCGAGGCGTTGGCCGTATCGGTAACCTTTTCGGCGACCTCTTCGGAGAGTGTGGCGACCTCTCTTACCGTATTAGAGGTCTCTTCTATATGGCGTGCCTGAGCCAAGGCCCCGTCAAATATCTTCGACGAGCCGTTGACGACCTCTTCATTCGTCTGTTGGCCGTTGTCTATAATATCTTTGAATATCTTATGTGAACCCGTTAAGTTGTTGGCGGTGTCCTTTAAGTTGGTTACGAGTTTACGCAGGTTCGTGAAGACCAGATTTAATGTCTCCTCAAGGTCTGTGGTCTCATCGGCAAGCCAAACTCGTCTTTTGTCTTTAGTGTCGTCGTTCTCGCGCAGGTCTCCTATGCTGATACGCTCTGTCATATTCGAGAGGCGCGAGAAGTTCTTTGTGAAGCTCCTCGTGAATATAGAGCCAAGGAGTAGGCCTATGACCATAGCCACGAGAAAGCTAAGCGGAGAGCGTAGCCACTCCGGCATCGCGAACTTCGCAATGAGCCCAGGTATGAAGGCCGCGGCCGCAACTACGGCTAAAAAGCCGAATATGAATTTATATCCTAATGGAACTCGAAGTCTTCGCATAAGAGTAATATTATAGGCCCTTTAAGGTCTTTCGTCAATCTTGATGGGTTATTTAAAGTGCTCAAAGCCTTTAAGCTTTAATTCTACGGGTTTGTTTTCGTGGTCTACAATAATTATCTCTTCCTCACCGGTGGTCTCTCCTATATTTGTGATTCTTAGGCCAAGTTCTTTTGAGATGCTTTGAATATCCATTGCCTTACCCTTCTTTGCCGTAAAGAGCAGCTCGTAGTCTTCTCCTCCTGAGAGGAGTAAGTCATAACCCTTCGGGGTTAG
>DAOVKH010000019.1 GCA_030631875.1 Deltaproteobacteria bacterium
CTTGCCGTTCTTCTTTCTATTTAAGACAACCTCGGCGACCTCGTCTATATCAAAGGGCTTCTCAGGGATGAGTATAATATCGGCGCCTCCTGCCATGCCGCCGTATACGGCAATCCACCCTGCGTGGCGACCCATCACCTCTACGACCATCACACGGTGGTGGGCTTCGGTCGTAGTGTGAAGCCTGTCGAGGGCTTCTGTAACGATACTTACCGCCGTATCAAAGCCAAATGTAAAGTCCGTACCTGAGAGGTCGTTATCTATCGTCTTTGGTATTCCTATGGTCTTAATGCCTTCTTCGTAAAGCTTCGCGGCGACACCGAGCGTATCGTCGCCGCCGATACAGACGAGCACGTCTATACCGAGCTTCTTTATATTCTCTCTGACACGTTTGATGTCGTCTTTATTCTTATAAGGGTTTGTCCTGGAGGTTCCGAGTATGGTTCCGCCGCGCGGAAGAAGGCCCGCTATATCGCCGACTCCAAGCTCTACTACAGCCGGTTCTTCGAGCGTAAGACCGCGCCAGCCGTCCCTTATGCCGATGAAGGTATGGCCAAGGTCTGTGCCTCGCCTGACGACCGCCCTTATTACGGCATTCAGCCCCGGACAATCTCCGCCGCCTGTCAGTATTGATACCTTCATCTTTTAAAGTTCCGCCTTCCTTATTAAAGACTCATTGCTTATAGCTCTTCAGTTAAAGACTCATCGCCTACAGCTCTTCGATTAGAGGCTCATCGCCTACAGCTCTGCGCCTACAGCTCTTCGTCGCCCGTTCCCGCAAGGGGAATCGATACGATGAATGTCGTACCTTGCCCAAGATCGCTCTCAACGGCTATCGTGCCTTCGAAGGATTCGACTATCTCTTTACAGATACTAAGCCCCAGGCCAACGCCTCCGGCCTCGCGCGTCCTTGCCCTATCCACCCTGTAGAAGCGGTCAAATACGTGAGCGATATCCTCGGCCTCTATTCCTATGCCGCTATCCTTGACCTTAAATATGGCCGTTCCACCGACCTCTTCGACCGTTACCATCACATCACCTCCGCTGGGAGTATACTTAATGGCATTGTCTATGAAGTTGAATACGACCTGGCCGAAGCGCACCGGATCGGCTATGACAAGTATAGACCTATCGGCCGAGATAGCAAGTTTTACGTCCTTATCCGATGCGAGCTTCTTAAAGCTATAGTAGCGCTGTGTGGCGACCTCGGCTACATCGACGACCGTCATTGTAGCGGCCGTACTCTCGACGTCGGCTCTTGCCAGAGTAAGAAGGTTTTTGACTATATAGCTCATGCGGTCTATCTCTTCGAGCGTACTGGTGAGAACATCACGCATCTCACCGGTATCAGACTCACCGCGCAAGGCTATCTCTATCTCACCCTTCATGACGGTAAGCGGGGTCTTAAGTTCGTGCGAAGCGTCACCTGTGAATTGCTTTATCTGGCTGAACGACCCCTCAAGGCGAGCTATCATGTCGTTGAATGTAGCCGAAAGCCTACCTATCTCATCATCCGGCCCAAGCACATTGAGACGCTTATCGAGGCTCTCAACACTCATCTTCCTGACCATCCTCGTTATATCCGAGACGGGTTTAAGAGCCTTTCTTGCCAAGAACCACCCGATACAACCCGATATAAGAACTGAGCCGAATATACCGAATATGAAGAAGTATATCATGTAGCGAGATATCTCCTTCATACCCTCAAGAGAACTGCCGACCTGTATTATACCTACGAGTCCAAAATCACGAAGTATGACGGGCTTTGTGAATAGACGTATCGGATACATGCCAAAGGGTTTTATATTCTCGTAGGTATCTTCGCCAAGGAGGGCGTTCTTATAGGCCTTGTCGGTCAGGAGCAGGTCAAAGTCCCCAAGCGTAGAACTCGTGGCAACGGCTACACCCATCGGGTCTAAGACCTGAATATACTTATCGCCCGTCTTTATGCCAAAGAAACGCTCGAGTATTACATCGAAGTCCTTGGGGAGGCTTAATTGCCCCGGAGGCCTTACTATGGAGTGAGACATCTGTGCGGCTACGGAGCTTATCTTTACGTCAATGCGATCGACGTAAACCTTTGAGAGCGCATAGAAAAAGGCGGCCGAGAAGAGTACGAGACTTATCGTAAGAAGTGTTACGTACCATGCCGTGAGTTTAGCGCGAACGGAAAAATTCATATTAAACGAAGTACCCCTCTGTCATTATATCACCACACCAGCTATATACAACCTCGCAACCTTACCTGAACGTATCGGAGCCGGCCTTGAGGTTAAGCGTCTTAAGAGGAAAGCTCGACCTGTAGGGCACGAGTGCTACACTCACAGGGGCCTTTCCACGAACGCGCCTTATGAGCCTTACTACCTCGCCGCTTGGAAGCTCTTTGCCTGTCTGCCAATCGATGGTCTGAAGTTTTATCAAGACCTTACTCGGATCTCCTACGATATCGACGGCCTCGTCGACCATCTCTCCTATTATAACAGCAATCTCGCGCGGATCTTTACCGAGCTCGTCTCCCATCTGGCGGTGATAAGCCATGATGGAGTAGTAATCAAAGCCCGACTCAACGGCCTTTGAGAGGTCTTGCGAGAACCACGCAAGAGCCGACGGAGGATTTAAGACACTCTCGTACATAAAGTTTATGGCGAACTTAACCTCCGGGTTTCTCTTCCTTACCGCACGCTTTAATTCATCGGCAACACTCAGAAGACGCCTGTTCTTCCAAGATACCCACTCCCAAAAGAGAGGGGTGTAGCCAACGTACTCGGAGTCATCACTGCGTATATAAAGGGACTCCGGGGCTTTAAAGGCATTGAAGGATGCCTTACTGAAGCCCTCTGTATGCTTTAATACCAAGTCGTCCTGAAAGAGTATGCCGTCTATCGGATACTTAGCCAAGTCTTCGTAGAGCTTCACCAGATGGCTAACGGCCTTCTTATTCAATACGTCCAAGCCCTTGCACCTCTGAAATTCCTTCAACTCCAAGTCGTAACCCTTACAGGCAATATCCTTCCTGCCCTCAAGGCCGTAATCGGCATAGCGCGTAGTCATCCACGCGAATACCTTTAACCCCTTCTTATGAGATTCCCTTAGAATAAAGGCGAGTATATCCTCTACTACAGGAGCATGCGCTGTCTTAAAGTATACGCCGGCCTTGGTCTTTTCGGCCTTCTTCAAATCGACAAACCTATGCGGACGGTCTCCTCTATTATGAAATACTCGCACTATGATGGTATCGACCCCTGAAGAGCTTATCTTCGCTATCTCTTCTCTTACCTCTGCCTTGCTCTGCCCCTCAAAGATAAGTACCTGAACGCCACGCATGGCCTCCTCGGTAGATTCTTGAAGCCTTACGCTCTTAAGCCCCTTTGGCACGACCGTTCGAGAATGCGCACTACCTTCGGAGGTAGCCTTCTTGAGGGCAACTTTACCGCGCGCCTTAAACTTACGATTAGAGGCCGTAGCGATAAACCCTTCGAGTGAGTAGCGAGCCTTTCCGTAAAGCCCTGCCTTTAAGTACGACTCGCCCATAAGAAGGCGAGCTTCTTCTGTAAGTGGGCTATCCGGAAAACTACTTTGAAAACGGTTAAACTCGAGTGCCGCGCGCCTTGGGTCGCTATCCAATAAAAATTTAGCGTAATTGAATTGCCCCTGCTCATTAACCGCGCCGAGTGTGCGTTCGGTACTCTTAACCTCTGCCGCCGTGGCAGGCGACATAGAAAGACTTGCCATAACGAATACCAACAGAGCGACATATAAAAACCATCTACTTGAAGAAAACATCCAAAGCCTCCTTTACCGTGCTGACATCTATGAGTTTAATCCCCACCGCCTTACTGCTGATTCCTTTGAGGTTGCCCCTTGGAAGTATGGCGCGTTTGAAGCCGAGCTTTGCCGCCTCCTTAAGGCGCGCCTCCGGCTGAGTAACACCTCTAATCTCTCCGGCCAGCCCCACCTCGCCGAATATTACCGTACCGGCACTTACGGCCTTATCCATAAAGTTAGAAGAAAGGGCGGCTATAATCGCCAAGTCAGAGGCCGGTTCGTCTATCTTCATACCGCCTGATACCTTTACGAATATATCGTGGCTCGCAAGCGTAATGCCGGCCTTCTTCTCAAGTATCGCCGCCAGGAGTAAGACCTTATTATAATCTACGCCAACGACGGTTCTTCTGGGCACACCGAATAGAGCCGGAGCAACCAAGGCCTGAATCTCTACGAGTACGGTTCTCGTACCTTCAAGGCTCGCGACCACGGAAGAGCCGGATGCCCCTTCGGGGCGTTCGGCCAGGAAGACCTCCGAGGGGTTTTCGACCTCTACCAACCCTTCGGTCTTCATCTCAAATACTCCAATCTCCATGACAGAGCCGAAGCGGTTCTTTACGGCTCTCAAGACCCGATATATATGCCCGGATTCGCCTTCAAAGTAAAGTACGGTATCGACCATATGTTCGAGTATTTTAGGGCCTGCGATATTGCCGTCCTTTGTGACGTGGCCGACTAAGAATATTGGTATATTAAGGGATTTTGCTACGGATATCAGACGACAGCTTATCTCGCGAACTTGAGCGACACTGCCCGGGGCGGCCTCAACGGTATCACTATAAAAGGTCTGCACCGAGTCGAATACAACGACCTCAGGGCGAAGCTCTTCGACCTTATCGGCGATACGCTCTACGCTAGTCTCGGCCCAGACCTTAAGACCTTTATTTACAACACCCAGACGCTCGGCTCTGAGGCGTATCTGAGCAACCGACTCTTCGCCGGTTACGTAGAGCACACTATGGCCTCTACCTGCAAATGCACCGAGAGATTGAAGCAGTAATGTGGATTTGCCTATGCCCGGGTCTCCGCCGACGAGTATGGCGGAGCCTTTGACCATACCACCGCCAAGCACTCTATCGAACTCGCCCGTACCGGTCTTAACCCTGTCTTCTTCTGCCAAACCACCCTTGGTTTCGGTTATATCCACAGGCAAGCTGTCGGCAGAGCCCATACGAATGAGCGCTTTACCTTGGGTACGCACACTTCGCTCTTCGACCAAGCTCTCCCACTCCAGACACTCAGGACATCTTCCAAGCCACTTAGGTGCCGAGTAACCACATAGTCTGCACGTATATAGGGTCTTGACCTTGGCCATATTAAAGAATATTCCTCTTGCCTGAGCTAAAATAAGCTCAATTAAAAAAAGCTTTCTATTTGACAAATATGTGGATTTTGTTATGATGAAAAAGTGAAATTACTATAAAAAAACAAATGGATACCTATGAGTGACGCTCACTTAGACATATTACTTGAACTAAATAAGGCTGTCAAGACACTTAACTTCTACCCAAAGGGACACCCAAACCTTGAGTCGATTACAGAGGATTGCTTTGCGCTCATCAAGGACGCGCTTAATGAGACACCTGAGTTCCAGTGGCGCATAGATAAAAAAGGTATCTACCACGAAGATATACCCATAGGTGGCAATAACCAGGCAATCATCAAACTCGCCAAACAACTCTTCTTAAAGAAGGTTCGCGTACTTACATTCAACCCTGAGATAACGATAGATGACCTCAGGACATTCCTTCACATACTCTTTATAGCCCCGGAAGATGTCTTTGCCGAAGGCGGAGTGGCCAAAATACTTACGAACGATAAAGTACGTGGTATACTCTTAAATGAGATGAGCTACGACGAGATGGAGGAGGTCGAGGAGGAAGACGCCGAGGAAGAAGAGGAAGAACCTGAAGAGGAAGAAGAGACAGAGGAGGAAGAACCTGAAGAGGAAGAAGACGAACTCTCAGTCATGCTAAGGAGTATCGACGACGAAAAAGACACCCTCTTCTATAAAGACCTGGCAATAAGGATAACCGAACTCGTAGAGGCAAGGCAGATAGACGGAGACTTTGACTCAACCTTCCGCGCGCTTGCGGTCTTACTTAGGCACACCGCTGCTAACTTTAAGGCAGATAACGAGCTTAAGGTAAAGGCCGGCGAAACACTCGTAAGGTTGCTCACTAAGGATACGATACTCTATATAATAGATCGCCTCACCAACAGGGACGAATCCGAGGTGACTATCATACATCACCTCTTAGTAGGCTCCGGTGGAGATGCCGCAGGCCTTCTCCTCGACGCTCTGGTCGATACCGACGATGCCAATAAGAGGCGCGCCATATTTAACGAAGCCCTCTCATTCGGAGACAAATTGCGTCCAATGATAGAGAATAAGCTCGCTAAGGATGAGCGATGGTTCGTTAAGAGACAGATGATAACACTCCTTGGTGCCCTTGGCGGAGCACCTTCGCTTGAAATCATAGCAAGGGAGTACGGAAATGAGGACTTACGAGTAAAAAAAGAAGTAATGAAGGTCCTCGCCACCGTGCCGTCGAGCAGGGCCTCTGAGGTACTCATGGACGCCCTTGGTAGCGAAGACCACGGAATAAAAGGACAGGCCATAATATCGCTTGGTATATTAAAGGATACTTCGGCTGTAAAATCGCTCGGAGAGATAGTTACCATGAAGGATCGCTTCTCCGAGAATATTGAAATAAGAAAAGAAGCCATAAAGGCTCTCGGCATAATCAAGTCAGATGAAGGTGTCGAGTATCTCACAAAGATACTAAGACAGAAGAAGGGTTGGTTCGCCAAGGGTACGAGCGATGAACTTCGTATATTAGCGGTAACCGTACTCGGTAAAATTGGCGGTACGGACGCCATTAAAGCAATAGAGGCGGCATACAAGGGCTCTAAGGGGCATCTCCACAGCACTTGCAAAAGAATACTCGACCCCCTTAAAGCCGAGACCGAAGCAGAGAAGAGCGATGATAATAATAACGGCGGAAACGACACGATAGGACAGGAACAATAATATGTCAACCGATCACCAAGAACTCGTACTCAGAAGCCTGACCGCGGCACTTCAGAGTAAGAAGCTATACCCGCCCGGGCATCCCTCTGTAGCCGCGCCTGCGCGTAAGGCCTTTCAGGTACTAACGCCTGCAATTAAAGAAACACCTAAACTCACTATAGGTATGGTCGAGGAAGCTCTCGTCTACAATGAAACTCCTGTGGCCGAGGCCGAGGAAAATTACATAGATATCATCGAGCAGATGAAGCATAAAGATCTCGAGGCCATGACCTTTGAAAAGGGCACTACCGAAAAAGAGGTAGTTGACTTCCTAAATATACTCGCATTAGAGTCTGCGCCAAGCGATATACAGAAAGAATTAAGTACCAAGGGTATCAGCCACATAACGGTAAAGACCGTTGTGAAGAATAAGAGTATATTAGAGGTCTACAATGAGGCCGTCGATACGATAAAGAACGTCATGGGGGAGCTTCGCCTCGGTAAGATTCCAAAGTCCGATGCCGTAAACCACGTAGTAGATGATCTGACAGATAAGATACTCACCGACTCCAACGCCATGGTGGGGCTGACAATGATAAAGAACTATGACGACTACCTCTACAACCACTCAGTAAATGTCGGCATACTCTCGCTCTCCCTGGCAAAGCATATGCAGTTAGGCGAAGAAGATCTGCACACAGTGGGCGTGGCATCGATACTGCACGATGTCGGTAAGACAGGAGTATCTGAGGATATTATAAAGAAGCCCGGAAGCCTTAGCTCCGAAGAGTGGGAGAAGGTAAAAGAACACCCTGTCTTAGGCTCGAAGATAACGAAGCGTATGGATAACCTGAACGACACCGTATGCCGAGTGATACTCGAACACCACGTCAGGTACGACAAGAGCGGCTACCCGCCTGTTGAGGAAGACATACACCCGCTTAGCATAATCGTAAGTGTGGCCGACGCATACGACGCCCTTACAACACTAAGGGTCTACCAAAAACCATACCAGCCGATAGAGGCAATCAAGATACTAAAGGGACTCGCGGGCAAGCACTTTGACGCAAAGACCATAGAGGCCTTTGAAAGCATGATAGGCGTATATCCGCTTGGAACTCTGCTTCGCCTCTCCACAAATGAAGTCGGTGTAGTAACTAAAACGAACCCCGATGCGCACGACAGGCCTGAGATAAAGATACTCTTTGCTCCTGACGGAGAGAAAGTTGAAGACCCGCAAATACTCGACTTGGCGACACCTGATGCCTCAGGGACTCTCGTAATAGGCTCGGTAGACCCGATGGCAAGGAATATGGATATGGGCGAGTTCTACACCAACGAAGCCATCGCCGCCGAAGAGGCAGAGGCAAAGAAGTAATCAATAAACATCACTCTCGTTTCTATTTAAAAAGACCGCCTCCATTTAGATGGGGCGGTCTTTTAGCGTTTTAATTATTCATATCGGATCGACACTTCAAAGAAGAAAAAATACTTCAACAGGCTCATGGCGAACGGTCTTATTATTTATAGAAGCCGCATTAGCGGCGAAGAGAATTGGTCGTATTCAAGACATACGAAAGATTAGGAGTGAGGTGTACGGTACATTGAACGACAAATTTTGAAGTATAACGAAGAAGACGGGCAATTATAGAAGCCGCAACTTAGCGGCGAAGATAAAAGTTCATAAGCAAGGAGTACGAAAGATTGAGAGCGAGTCGTACTTTTAGGTACGTCGAGCGAGCAGATATTGAGTACGACAAAGCATATGGGCTTTTATCAAAGCCGCAAATCAGCCTTCCATGAGCCCCAAAGCCTGTATAGCCCTATACCGCATATTAAGGTTACCCTTGACGGCAAAGAATAGCATGGCTTCTTCTATCCTCTTATCCCCACTATCGACGAGTGCCTCGATTGCCTTCTCTATGACACCGGCATTCTTGCTCTTGAGCATTCCCATTAACGGCCCCATGAGTTGAGGTTCTTTAAAGTTCATGAGCGCGTCTATGGCGGCTCTCTCGACGGTCGGGCTACTGTCCTTAAGCATCGAAACCAAGTCCGGCAATACGCTCTTATCGGCTATAGCACCGAGCGCTCGTATGGCTGAAGCCCTTACATCCTCTACGGAGTCTTTCAGAGCCTTTACGAGTATATGTGCCACCTCGGAGCCTCTAAGGGCCGCTAAGGCATAGATGGCTCTTAGCTTCTCTACCTTCTCGCCCTCTAAGACGAGCTTCTCCATGGTCGCAACCTTTGAGCGTATCTCAAGCCTTTCGAGAGCCTCTGCCGCGGCACTTCTTATATGATCGTCCTTGTCCTGGAGCGATTTAATCAATATTTGGCGTCTCTTCTCCATAATTACTAAAAATACCAGATTGCTCCTAACTTTTCAAGGGCTTTATATTAAAACCCTCTACCTGAGAGATCGCCCTCTCTATAAATTTAAGGCGTGTCTTCTTTGTCGCTCCGAGAAGACCGAAGTTAGCGTTCATGGGCTGAAACCCTTTTCGCTCGGTATCTGTGATGTAGGCCGTAAGAGCCCCCATCATCGTGCCTTCGGGAGGGCTTACAGTAGGCAATCCCTTTAAGGTATTGGCGGCATTAAGCCCCGCAAATATGCCTGAGGCCGCACTCTCAACGTAGCCCTCAACGCCTGTAATCTGACCTGCGAAGAATACTCCCGCGTGAGCCTTCAATTCAAGGCCGTCGGTTAGAAGCCTCGGCGAGTCTATGTAGCTATTTCTATGTATGCTTCCAAAGCGCGCGAATTCAAGGTTCTTCATGGCCGGTATCATTGAGAATACACGCCTCTGCTCGCCTTGAGTAAGGCGTGTTTGAAAGCCTACCATATTATAGAGGGTATCTGCGGTATTGTCACGCCTAAGTTGGACAATAGCGTATGGTCTGTTGCCTGTGCGCGGGTCTTTAAAGCCGACCGGCCTAAGAGGGCCGAATGCCAACGTATCTATGCCGCGCGCGGCCATCGCCTCCACCGGCATACACCCCTCGAATAGCGGAATGTCCTCAAAGTCTCTCGCAGCGGCCTTATCTGCCGATATTAGAGCCTCAACAAAGCCCTTATACTCGGCCTCATTCATGGGGCAATTTATATAATCCTTACCGCCCTTGTCGTAGCGAGAGCCCATGAATGCTATATCAAAGTCTATCGACTCCTTTGATACGACCGGAGATATGGCATCATAAAAACTCAAACTCTCAGAGCCTACGAGCTCCTTTATGGCCTCGGCTAACGGCTCACTCGTAAGCGGCCCGCTCGCTATTATGAGAGGGCGTGCTTCGGGTATCGTTAATATCTCTTGGCGAAGAATCTCTACGCCGACTCCTTCGAGTTTCTCGGTAATGTAGGCTGAGAACCCTTCTCTATCTACCGCAAGCGCACCTCCGGCGGGAAGGCGCGTGGCCTCTGCCGCTTCGATTATCAAGGAGCCCATCAAGCGCATTTCTTCCTTGAGCAAACCCGAGGCGTTCTCAATGGAGGTGGACTTAAGTGAATTACTGCATACGAGTTCGGCCAAGCCTTCGAGCTTATGGGCAGGAGAGAACTTAACGGGCTTCATCTCAAATAGAGTAACGCTCACGCCGCACTTCCTTGCCATCCAGGCCGCCTCGACTCCGGCCAACCCTCCTCCGACTATGGTTAGATCATTATTATTTTTCATCCTACTATCTTACATTCTATGTAGCGCACTCTTCAAGGGTTTTATTACGAAAAGCCGCTTAAGTTGCCCTAACTCGGTTTTTGTGGTACTTTTAATGGATGTCAGAGGCTAAACAGGTCCGAGTAATTATAACGGGGCTCGTACAGGGAGTATTCTTCAGGGCAGGCACACGGGATAGAGCCAAGGCACTTAACCTCCGGGGTCGGGTCTGGAATAACCCGGACGGTACGGTCGAGGCAGTATTCATAGGGAGTAGCGAGAATATAGATAGAGCAATTGAGTGGTGCAGGCAAGGCCCTGATGGCTCACGCGTAGATGAGATAAACATTAAGGACGAACCGTTAAGAGAAGAAGCACTAACGGACTTTACAATAGAGTACGGAGCATAACAATGAGAGTAAAAACAACAGCTATCCTGATATTATTGACCTTCATGGGCGTTACGCTCAGCGGATGCCCATCATTCAAGCGCGAGCCAAACAGCTACTACCACCTAACCATATTGGATACGACAAATAAGGATGGCGGTGATAAAGACTCTCCGACCATACAGACGGCAACTGTCAAGAACGATCTTATGCGCGCAAGCATACGCCCCGTAGTATCTTTTGACGGAGAAAAAAATGTTCCACTACTGCTAAGACAACTCCTGGCCCTTCAATTCCTGATATTAGAGTTCACTATAGAGAATAGCTCGCAAAAACTTATCATATACAACCCGTCGCACACGGCAATCTTAGCCGGCAAGATGGACTACAAGAAACCACTCGACTATGCCAAATTATACTTTACCGTAAGAGACATCTCAGAGGAAGACACGGAGAACGCGCGCATGAGGGCTCTGAGGACGATCAAAGGAACATTTCACGACTTAAATACGAGGGTCAACCCCGGAGAGACCGTCTCGAAGTACTTAATATTCAAACCACTCGACCAAGATACCTTGAGCGGCAACGCAATACTTCGAATGCAGGAACTATACGTCGGCACAGAGGCTCTGGCCATTACATTTCCGCTGGAGGTTACGCACACTCCGCTATAAGATATACCTTAGAAGTTAAGCGTGCCCGGAGACCTAAATAGCGGTCATGGATGCCACCTCTTCAAGCTCTTCGGCTCTGGCCTCCAGATTCTTAGATATCTCTTTTGCCTTCCTCGCAACGTCCGTTATCGTATTTCGTGTCTCGTCGATAGTAGTCTTAACCTTAACGCCTGCGGCCTCTACGGCCTCTACTGTTCCCGCTAACCTTGTTTTTATCTCTTCAGCCGACTGCCGAATATCTCTTTCATAGCCCTCAAGTTTAATGCTCGCCTCTTCCGTCTTATCTGAAAAATCCATAAGATACTCAGAGCCTCCTGAGAATATGAAGACTACAGCGAGGATTACTCCGCACATAATCCCAAATATTAATCTCTTTAACGTTTTTATCACTCGTGTCATCTCTCTACGCCTATCCCCTTAAATAGAGTCCTTGAGCTTCAACGCTTCTTTATATATCTCGCTCTTCGATATACTGGATATCGCGGCTACCGTCTTAACGCTGTCCTTGAGGCTCACGTCGGCCTTGAGTAAAGCAGTCAACTCTTTTGTAAGATCAAAATCGTCTCTGCTCTCAGCGGTGGTTCTTACAATGAGGGTTATCTCTCCTTTAAGTCTTTGGCCTTTAAGCTCTTTGCCCTTATCCACTCGGCCTTGAAGCTCTTCTATTAAATCTTCGACACTTCCTCCGGTGGTCTCTTCATGGAGCTTCGTCATTTCTCTGGCCATGAAGACCTCAGTATCCGAACCAAGTATATCTCTTAACGCCTCAAGCGTCTTTATTATACGTCCGGCCGTCTCGTAGAGAACATACGTTGCCGCAGAATCCGACTTAAGCTCAACTATAAAGCTTCGCCTCTTTGCATGGGCCGAAGGCACAAAACCCTTGAAGGTAAACTCGTCTGTCGGCAGGCCCGCGACACTCAGCGCGGCCGTAACGGCCGACGCCCCGGGCACTGCCACGACATTAATATTATTCTCACGGGCGGATTTTACTATCCTGTAGCCCGGATCCGATATCGCGGGCGTTCCCGCGTCCGTCACAAGAGCAACGTCTCTTCCGTCAAGGAGGTTCTTTATAAAACCGTCCGTCTTTTTCTTCTCGCTATGCTCGTGATAACTCGTAAGAGTCTTGGCCTTTATGGCGTAACGCACAAGGAGTTTCTTCGTCCTCCTGGTATCCTCGGCGGCTATAATATCGACCTCGCCTAAGACCCTTACGGCACGAAATGTAATGTCCTCCATATTACCGAGCGGGGTGGCAACTATATATAAGACACCTGACATAGTAAGACCTACCCCCTTCTCTCAAAGGCACGAGCCGAAAGAGTTGTCATCACAACGGCAAAGACGCTCAAGAATATTACATCAAAGTATATCGGCATCTCGGCGGCTAAGGTAATACCTTCGCCGCCCGCAAGCATTAAGTGCTTAAGAGCATCTACACCATAGCTCAAAGGGTTTACATACGTAACGTACTTAAGAATCTGTGGCAAAGTGTCTATCGGGTAGAGAGCACCGCTTAAAAAAAACATCGGCAGAACTATAAAGTTCATTATAACATTAAAACCCTCAAGAGAGTCAAGTCGCGCGGCTATGAAGAGACCAAAGGCAGTTATGGCAAAGCTGATTAAGACCACCACTACGAATATGTAAAATATATCGACCAACTCTATCGTAATCCCAAGGAAGGGGGCTACTACGAGGAGCGCCATACCCTGAAATACCGAGAGCATAGTGCCGGCCATGAGTTTTCCTATGACTATCGTAACCCTCGGCACAGGGGCAACTAACATCTCTCTTAAGAAACCAAACTCTCTATCCCATACGACAGATATCGTCGAGAAGACGGAGCTAAAGAGTATGGTCATACCCATGACGCCGGGCAGTAAGAATTGCAGATAATTAGCGCCCGCATCGACATCTATTATCTTTGTTAAGCCTCCGCCGACTATGAATAACCACAATAACGGACGCGCAAGCGTCGTGAGCAGCCTTCCCCTTTGACGGAAGAATCTCTTAAACTCCCTTGATACTATAACGTATATGGCTTTGTAGAACACGTTGCGTCTATCTCCTGCTGAACCTTCTATTAACAGAGCGGGCGTTCTCGGTTGAGTTTGAAACCCTCGCGTCACGAATCTCTTTACCGGTCATATGCAAAAACACATCGTCCAAGGTCGGACGCTTAAGGTTTACGGACAAGACATC
>DAOVKH010000190.1 GCA_030631875.1 Deltaproteobacteria bacterium
AAAATAAACCGTGGGCAGGACGCTTTACATCTGCTACTAATACCCTTGCCGAGGAGTTGAACGCCTCCATCGGCTTTGATTGTCGGCTCTACAAGTACGACATAATGGGCTCTATTGCGCACGCAAAGACGCTTAAGCGAGCCGGTATCTTAACGGCTACTGAGTCGGCTAAGATTATAAAGGGCCTTAAATCAATCGAAGAAGAGATAGAGAAAGGGCGTTTTGAATTTCTTGTAGAAGATGAAGACATACATATGGCGATAGAGAAACGCCTGACGCAAAAGATAGGTGCGGTCGGAGGCAAGCTCCACACAGGGCGTTCACGTAACGACCAGGTCGCTCTCGATGTGCGCCTTTACCTTAAGGCCGAGTGTGGCGAGGCTTTGACCTTACTGAAGCAGTTGCGTAAGACTTTGGTCTCACTCGCCAAGCGTCATGTTGATACAATAATGCCTGGCTATACGCACCTTCAGCGTGCCCAGCCCGTACTCTTGGCACACCACTTGATGGCATACTATGAGATGTTCGCGCGTGACGAGGGGCGTTTCGTTGATTGCATGGCGCGCGTTGATGTTATGCCCTTAGGCGCAGGCGCCTTGGCCGGAAGCCCTTACGCATTGGATAGGGATTATACGGCAAAGTTACTTGGGTTTTCAAAGGTAACGGCCAATAGCTTAGATGCCGTCAGCGACCGTGATTTTTCAATAGAGTTTATATCGGCATCTTCTATAATGATGATGCATCTTTCACGTTTCGCAGAAGAGTTGATAATATGGAGCTCGCAGGAGTTTGGTTTTGTCGAGTTCTCGGATAGCTTCTCCACAGGTTCGAGTATCATGCCACAGAAGAAGAACCCTGATATGGCAGAGCTTGCGCGCGGTAAGGTCGGGCGTGTTTATGGTAACCTAATGACATTACTTACGGTCATGAAGGCTCTTCCGCTTGCATATAATAAAGATATGCAGGAAGATAAAGAACCGCTCTTCGATACAATCGATACGATAAAGGCCGTCCTTGGTGTCGTCGCTCCGATGGTAAAGGCGATGCGGGTCAATAAAAAGAATATGCGTCGAGCTACCGTCGAAGGGTTTCTGACGGCAACGGACGTAGCCGATTACTTGGTCGGTAAGGGGTTGGCATTTCGTAAGGCTCACGCTGTATCGGGCAAGGCCGTACGCTTTGCCATAGATAAGAGTAAGACACTCGAAGAGTTAACGATGAAGGAGTGGAAGGGGTTTTCACCTCTCTTTGAGGACGGTATCTTCGATGCCGTTACGGTAGAGAGTTCAATAAAGGCACGAAAGATTTCAGGTGGCACGGGTACTGCGTCCGTTAGGGCGCAGATAAAACGCGCGGAGCGAGAACTTAAAAAGAGAGGCAGAGCACTATGAAGAAATCCTACGTCAGATTTGCGGTAATGGCAGTTATGTTTTTGGCAGCGAGTATGTTTACGGTATCTTGCGGCATGAAGTCCCCAACGCTCAACAATGACAAGAAGACTTCAAAGACCTACAAGAAGAGCAAGAACAAGCGCATGAAGGCAAGCGAGTACAAGTAAGAGCCTTACCGGCAGGGGCGTGAGGGATTCTTTGACTATAATATTTAGTCGGGTCTCTTTGCGTCTTCTTCATCCGATGGGAGTAGCTTTAATAAAAATATAGACAGGAGTCTTATCTAAACCATGCATTTTTTCGACTATAAGGGTTCGAAGCTTTATGCTGAAGGTGTCTCGGTAGAAAAGATTGCAGAGGCCACCGGTACACCGGTATTCATATATAGTGCCAAGACCTTGGCGCGCCACTTTAAGGCATTCGACGGCGCATTTAAGGGAGCTAAACACCTTATATGTTACTCGGTAAAGGCCAATAGTAATCTTTCGGTATTGAAGACATTCTCCACACTTGGCGGAGGCTTTGATATCGTCTCGGCCGGAGAATTGCACCGTGTGGTAAAGGCCGGAGGTGATACCTCGAAGGTAGTATTCTCAGGCGTTGGTAAGCGTGAAGATGAAATTGCTTTTGCGTTAAAGCAAAATATTTTAATCTTCAATGTTGAGAGCCCGGAAGAATTGCGTGCGATAGATAAGGTTGCCGGTCGCTTAAGAAAGAAGGCGGGCATTGCCATACGGGTTAACCCCGACGTAGACCCTAAGACGCACCCCTACATCTCTACCGGACTTAAGAAGAATAAGTTCGGCATAGAGACCAAGGAAGCTTTGAAAGAATACATATACGCAAAGGATAATCTCAAGAATTTGAAACTCCTTGGTGTGGATTGCCATATAGGTTCGCAGATAACGCAGATTAGCCCCTTTATAGATGCCATAAAGAAGGTCAAGGGGCTTATAGGTAAACTCCGTAAAGAGGGTATTGGAGTAGAGTACCTGAATATGGGCGGTGGCCTTGGCATAAATTACGACGACGAAACTCCGCCGCACCCATCTGAGTACGGCGCGCGCATTGTGGAAGAGACGAAAGACCTGGGCCTTACGCTCATATTCGAGCCGGGCAGGAACTTGGTCGGCAATGCCGGGATACTCGTAACTGAGGTCGTCTATACGAAGGAAGGTTCTGCCAAAAACTTTGTAATAACCGACGCTGGCATGAACGATCTGCCAAGGCCGTCTCTATACGATTCTTTCCATAACGTAATTGCGGTCAATAAGTTTAAGGGCAGGCGTAAGTTTAAGGCCGACATAGTCGGCCCGATATGCGAGACCGGAGACTTTATAGCAAAGGACAGGTCTATCACAAAGGTGAAGTCAGGCGAATTGCTCGCCGTGATGAGTGCCGGAGCGTATTGCTTTTCCATGTCGAGTAATTATAACTCGCGCACAAGAGCCGCCGAGGTGATGGTCAAGGGCAGAGACTTTGCCGTCGTCAGAAAGCGTGAGAGCTTTGACGACCTTACGGCAAAGGAGTCGATGCCGAGAAAACTATTTGCAGGTAAGAAGCGTTGAAGTTAGCTTTTACAAAGATGCACGGCCTCGGCAATGATTTTATTATCATCGACCTGAGAGAGAAGAGAGTCTCGAACCTTGCCGGAAGGCTTAAAGGCCTTGGAGACAGGCGTTTCGGTATTGGCTTTGATCAGGCCATTGTTCTTAAGAAGAGCCGTAAGGCCGACTTTAAGATGGAAATCTATAACAGCGACGGTTCACAGGTCGAGATGTGCGGTAATGGCATCAGGTGTTTGGCAGATTATATCTGGAAGCGACGTTTAAGTAAGAAGGACGTACTCGAGATAGAGACCCTGGCGGGAATAATACGCCCAAGGCGCGCAAGTGGCGGATTAGTTACCGTCGATATGGGAGAGCCGATACTCGACGCACCGTTAATCCCCGTGAAGCTTAAAGGCAAAGTCATATCAAAGTCCGTTAA
>DAOVKH010000106.1 GCA_030631875.1 Deltaproteobacteria bacterium
AGTTCGTCGATATGATGAAAGGCATGGGCGATGCGATGGGAGACGATTCGGATGGATCAAAGACAGGAGGCTCCCCCCTGATAGATAAAGAAAAATTGGCGGCCGCCGCCAAAAAGATGGGTGAAGGTGTGAGCTTCATTGGTGTCGTTGAGCATAAGACCGATACGGGGGAAGGCTACATAGCTACCTACGCATTTACCGATATAAACAAGATAAAGCTCGACCAGAACCCGGGGTCAAACGCGCCGACAGGCGGCGAAGATGATGAGAAGACAGAACCCCTAATCTTCGTATTTAAAAAGGGTAAAACATCGACCCTCACAATAAAATCTTATACAGGGAATGAACCAAAGAAGGGTAAGAAGAGTGCGACAGAGAGCACTGATGACGCAGCAGCCGAAGATAGCGCCGAAGATGAGGCCGCCGAGGAGATGGCCATGGTTATGATGAAGCAGATGTTTAACGACATGCGCGTAGCCATGGTAGTAGAGATCGAGGGCGATATAGTAGAGACCAACGCCACGTACCGTAAAGATAATCGCATAACTATAATGGATATGGACTTTGGAGAACTCTTGGCCGATGAAGAAGCCTTTAAGAAGTTTACCAAATCAAAGGATCAGAGCATAGAGAACGCCAAGAAGTATATGAAAGACATCCCGGGGATAAAGATGGATATGAACGACGAACTCGTCATAAAGTTCAAGTAACTCTGAGAAAAATTCCGCAACAATGAAGAACGGGGTCGGCTCGAAAGAGCCGACCCCGTTCTAAATTTCACATGTTAGATATACTAATACTAAAGCCCCTTAAAGACCTTATCTACTGCATCGAGTGTCTTCTTTATATCATTCTTTGAGTGAGCAAGCCCTACGAAGTTTGCCTCATACTGCGATGGCGGCAGGAATATACCGTTTGCCAACATCTTCGTAAAGTATTTAGCAAACCTCTCATGGTTGCATGCCTTTGCATCCTTATAGTTATTGACAAGCTTGTCGGTAAAGAATACCGTAAACATCGACCCTAAGCGCGTAACCTCTACCGCGACCTTACGCCTATCGGCTATAGCCTCTATGCCCTTTGCGAGCATCTCGGTCTTCTCCGTAAGCTCTTCGTAGAAGCCCTTCTTCTTAAGTAACTTTAATGTCTCAATACCGGCCGTCATGGCCAGCGGGTTACCCGACAGAGTCCCTGCTTGGTATACAGGGCCCGAAGGAGCGAGTATCTCCATAATCTTACGCTTACCACCAAATGCACCCACCGGAAGCCCTCCGCCTATGACCTTACCGAGGCACGTTATATCCGGGTCTATGCCGAATACATCCTGCGCTCCGCCGTAACAGAGCCTAAAGCCGCTCATAACCTCGTCCATTATAATCAAGGCTCCGTACTTATCGGCAAGCACCCTTAAGCCGTCAAGAAAGCCTGCCTTTGGCTTTACGACACCCATATTACCGGGTAAGCCTTCTATGATGATGCAGGCAACACCCTTTGGATCTTTCTTAAATAGCTTCTCAACTGAACAAAGGTCGTTATACTTTGCGTTGTATGTATCGGAGGCAACGCCCTTAGGCACGCCCGGGCTGTCCGGTACGCCAAGTGTGGCCGCACCACTGCCGGCCTTTACGAGCAGGCTGTCGGCGTGGCCGTGGTAACAGCCTTCAAACTTTATAATCTTATCACGCTTTGTATATGCGCGCGCGAGGCGTATGGCACTCATCGTCGCCTCTGTGCCTGAATTAACGAAACGCACCATGTCCATTGACTTAAACGCATCGGTTACGAGTTTGGCAAGCTCTACTTCGAGTTGAGTCGGTGCGCCAAAGCTCGTGCCTTTATCTATTGCCTTCTTTAGAGCCGCACTTACTTTTTCGTGGCCGTGGCCAAGTATCATCGGCCCCCACGAGCCTATATAATCTATGTAGGCATTGCCGTCGAGGTCATATATCTTAGACCCTTTGGCTCGTTTTATAAATATCGGATTACCGCCAACTGCCTTATACGCCCTAACGGGACTATTAACGCCGCCGGGTATTAAGGTTACGGCCTTCTTCATTATATTAGTCGACTTGGTTCTTCCCATAAGCTCTAAGCTCCTTATTTAATTAGTCTTTTTAGACGTTATACGAACACTTTCACGCCCTCCATACTACCCCAAGAGCGCAATGGATGTCAAGCAAGGCTAATAATTCTATTACCATATAACTTTAACTTGTTCGTAATAACACTGTAACATTCCGACCTTATAATCTTTTATAAATAACGATAAAAAAAGGAGAATAGAAGAAAGTGAAAAAAAGTATCAAAGAAAAAATTCAAATAACAGTAGTAACGATGGCCTGCATTATGATGGTAGCGGCCATATTGCTTACACCCGTAAGCTCTGAGGCCTCGGGCATAACCGTCTATAAAGACGACGCGAAGAGTCAATACGTAAAGCTCGGCGGACGCTTACAGCTCCAATACCACAGCGAAAACCCTGACATAGGAGAGACGACCGACGAGATGGACTTTAGAAGGCTTCGCCTATACATCGAAGCGGGCATAAGCGAAGATTGGAGCGCTAAATTCCAATGGGATATGAGTGGAGCTACAGACGACAATGAGCTATCGGTTAGTGATGCCTACATCAGCTACACAGGTATTCCTGATATAAAGCTCCTGATCGGCAACGCTGACTTCGCGTTTTCGAGAGAGCTCTTGACCTCATCTAAGAAACAACATCTCGTCGAAAGAACCTTCGTCGGCGACCATAACTACGGTGCTCCTGATAAGAACCTTGGAGTTCACTTAAGGGGAGGACACTTTGATAAGAAGATTACCTACGGCCTCTCTTTGGCATCTTCATCCATAGACCCAACTTCCTCTAAGCTCGACTTCGACACGCCGGTAAACAGGAACGGGGACTTTAACGAAGGCTTCATCTATGGCGGACGCGTGGACTTTCATCCCTTGGGAAACCTAAAGTTCTCACAGGGTGACTTCTCAGGTGATCCGCTGGCTACGATAGGTGTGGCGGCATTCGTATGGAATAACGACGATGACAATAACACCAGAACAGATGGCAAGGTGGCACTTGATGATCCACTTGCCGACGGCGGCTTGCCGTGCGCGCCTGCCTGCTCAAAGGCCGACGTGGATTCCGTGACGGGCTTTGAGATAAGCGCGGCAATGCGTGGCGGCGGCTTTAGCCTTGACGCGCAGTTCAATACCTTTGACGCCGATACAATAGATCCGGCAATAACCTCCGGAATATATAAAGACGGTGAAACGACACTCGAAAGCCTTGCAGTAGAGGGCGGATACATGGTCGTGCCGGGTAAGTTGGAGGTTGTAGCGGCCCTTGAAAGCCAAGACGCCGATAACTATCAAACCAAGTGGAAGCGCAACTCCATCGGAGCCAATTACTTCATAGACGGCCACGACCTGAAGGTACAACTAACCTACAGAGATAGCGATAACGTAGACGGCATCAAAGTAGACGCCGACTCAGAGGAAGTATTCGTACAGATGCAGTACGTCTTTTAAGTCTAACCTTCCTGGTTAAACTTTATTGACTAAAGAAGAACGGGGCGATTCTCAAAAGAGAATCGCCCCGTCTGCATTTCATCTATACTTCTACCACCTTAAACCCTTAAGTCCATTCTGTCAGAACGTTGCCTTCTTTATCGGAAAACTTACCGATAATTATGAATATAAAATCTATCAAGACCCAGATACCAAGCCCTCCAAGGGTAAGTATCTGCAGAATCGCTGTCCCTATCTTTCCAACATAAAACCTATGGGCTCCAAAGCCTCCAAGAAAGAAACAAAGTAAAAACGCCGGTAATTTTTTCTTCTCCGTCATAAAAAACTCCTTACATTTTAAGGTTAATAAGCACTTCTTCGCTAACCGATCTTTTTATCTCCCACAACCCCGCCCTTGAACATGGGAAAGCCCAACTCTTCACGCACCTTTAAGTAGCCTTCGGCCACGGACTTGGCGATATTTCTTACACGCCCTATATATCCGGTTCTCTCGGCAACACTAATCGCACCGCGCGCGTCAAGGAGGTTAAATGTATGAGAACACTTAAGGCACATATCATAGGCCGGCATTGGCAGGGATGCCTCCATCAAACGCACGGCCTCCTTTTCATATGTGTCAAATAAATTACGAAGCATCTCAACATCGGCCACCTCGAAGTTATACTTCGAGAACTCGACCTCGCTTCTATGGTGTACGTCGCCGTAGCTGACCGTATCGGTCCACTTCAGATCGAAGACACTGTCAACGCCTTGGAGGTACATGGCAATGCGCTCAAGGCCGTAGGTTATCTCGCCTGAAACCGGTGACAGATCTATGCCGCCGACCTGCTGAAAGTAAGTGAATTGCGTTATCTCCATACCATTTAGCCATACCTCCCAGCCGAGACCCCATGCGCCAAGCGTTGGCGATTCCCAATCGTCCTCGACAAAGCGTATGTCATGGGCGAGCGGGTCTATGCCAAGGACCTTCAGGCTCTCAAGATAAATATCCTGAATGTCATCTGGCGATGGCTTAAGTATTACCTGGAATTGATAGTAGTGCTGTAGCCTGTTCGGGTTTTCACCGTAGCGTCCGTCGGTCGGCCTGCGGGACGGCTCAACGTAAGCCGAGCACCAAGGCTCAGGGCCAAGCACCCTTAAGAACGTCGCAGGGTTGAATGTTCCAGCACCCTTCTCCATATCGTAGGGCTGTTGTATAACACAACCGCGCTTTGCCCAAAAATCCTGAAGCGTAAGTATCACGTCTTGAAAGTTCATCTCTATCTATTCTCCGTATTTTTTTGGCCGTAATTTTAATCTGAATTCTTATATGGCAGCCAAGCGCATCTTCTCCATGAACTTCTTTGTCTTAAGCTCTCTTCCTATGCGGTGCCTTATGAAGTCAGATAATATCCTCTCGCCCTCGCGCGCGAATGAATTCGACGGCTGAAGCCTCGGCAATTTATCTATAGTCAGGCGCGAGGCCATCGATAAAAACCCTGCCGTACCGACGGCAAGCGGCGAGGCATCGCTCGAAACTTGAGCGCAGGGATTACAGAGAAGCCCTCCGCGTACGGCACTAAAAAATATCTTCTGAGCATTTCTTTCGCTATTACCTGCGTCGCTATCACACCCGACGCACCCGTCGAGGTGCGGCATATAGCCAAGTAAGGTCAAGAGCTTTATCTCAAAGAAGCGAAGCGTTAGCTCCGGACGATCACCCAATTGCAGAAACTGCAGAAACGCCAAGACCGTCTCAAAGAGCCCTTCTATGGGAAGCGCTTCAGGTGTCAATTCACGCAAAAGCTCTATCATGTAGCAGGCCTCGCCGAAGCGATCAATATCACCCTTAATACCACTAAAGCCCTCTACGAGCGTGCCGTCATCTATGCGCGCAAGCTCTCGCCTGTCGTCCTTAAATATAAGCAGCCTTGTATGGGACGGAGTATCCAGATTGCCTACAAACCTGCGCTTGCTTCTCCTTGCCCCTTTTGCGATACCGTTAATCTTACCCAACTCTCTTGAGTAGAAGGTAACTATCCTATCGGATTCGCCGTAATCTATTGCGCCAAGTATTATTGCATCTGTCTTTATAGTGCGTCTCAAAGAATTCCTGTCCTCATAAATATCGTAGCGAGCCCTAAGAATATAAAGAAGCCCCCTATATCGGTAAATGTCGTAACGAGTACACTTGAGGCGAGTGCCGGATCTAGCTTGCGCCACCTCAGAAGTAAAGGTATTACCGCACCGCTAAAGCCGGCGATAACGAGGTTGCCGGTCATAGCCAAGAATATGACGAGACCTATAATGATGTTTCCGCCAAAGAAGTACGATATTATAGCCGCCAAGGCTCCGATGAGTAAGCCGTTCGACACCCCAACCAATGTCTCTTTAATCAAGACGCGTCTGGCACTACCGAGACCTATCTCGCCAAGGGCAAGCCCTCTTACCATCACCGTTATCGTCTGAGTAGCGGCGTTGCCTCCGATACCGGCGACGACCGGCATGAATACGGCCAGTATTACAAGGCTTGCGATAGTATCCTCAAATACTTTTACAACACCTGCCGCCATAAAGGCCGTCGCGAGATTTAGCAGTAGCCAAGGGGCGCGCATCTTAAAGGATCTGCCGGGATTATCAGAGACCCTCTCGCCTGTGTTAAGTGACGCCATCTTATAGAAGTCTTCGAATATCTCTTCTTCGATAACGTCCACTACATCATCGATGGTAATACGCCCGACGAGACGATTACTGTCATCGACGACGGGCATACTAAGGAGGTCGTGGCGTTGGAAGATTCTCGCGACCTCTTCCTGATCAACGTCGGTCGTAACCTTATTAAAATCTTTATCGGCTATATCCTTAACGAGTGTAGCCTCTTTTGCCAATATGAGTTTCGTGA
>DAOVKH010000098.1 GCA_030631875.1 Deltaproteobacteria bacterium
CAATACGATCATGATACTGACGGGCAATACAATCGGGGCGGACTTCCTCGGTATCTCTATTCTCTTTCCAGATCAGGTAGTCTTTCATCCCATACTTATTAACCTGTTCCTTCATGGATGGGATCATCTGTTTTCGAATTGGACAGCTCGGATCAACCTTATCCATCAACGATGCAAAATAGGGAGATATCCCCCACCTGGTGTCCAACGCCTCAATTGCTTCCCTTTCATCATCGGAGACATTGATATACTTTTCAAGTTTCTCAAGTGTATTCACTTGATTCTGCATTTGTTCGACCCACTCTTCTGCCACTTTCCCCTCCATCACTGTATTGACTGTTTTAATATTATTAATATTAAGCAAGACTTAATTACCAGTCTATCCCTTTTGTTTGAATATGTATACCGTAGAAATTGTGGAACTCACAATTTCCAGTTGTAATCTACTAGTAATTAGGCAAGTTTTTTTGAGGACTTCAGGAAGAAAGCCTTGCGCATGAGTGCGTTGGGGAATTATCCCTCTGCCATTCCCTGTGTATTGTGCCGCATCTAATATGTCCTGCCAACCCGCCTGCTAGTTCAAATTGATAAATCTAATACGAAAGCCCGTACATTTTCAACAAAGCTCTTTTTTTCTTTTATCTCCTTCGCTTGATTCTCTATATAGTCTCTAAACTCAAGCATAGTTTTATTAGGAGTTCGTGCCTTTCTGGGATCAGTGTCATGCCACTCTGCACACATATAGTAACCAACAATATACAATCCATAAGCGACACCATTTACCTTCGTATAACGATCAACAAGTTGACTTTCCATTTCCTGCAGGACTTTTCCACCCCAACACCCTTTTACTTCTATAATAATTGTTAGCCGATCAACTACCCCCCTTTCCATATTTGTTTTAATTGCATCTACATGTACGTCTGTTTTTTGTCCGCGCCTTGGTTGAAAGTCTTCGGGACGCTGTAGGGGTTCTGAAAGGCCCTCCAAGAAATGGGGGGAATGGGGCACAAAAAAAGCACAACTTTAGCACTGTGCAAAGAAAAAGGGCTACGGCCAAAGCCGTAACCCCTTGGAATCATGGTGCCTAGGGAGGGAATCGAACCCCCGACACGAGGATTTTCAATTTCCCGCCCATAAAGCCCGTTCTGTGGTGTTTAGTGTTATCTGGTATTATCTGTTAGGAAAAACGCCGATTCCGGGAGCGGAGTTTTGATGTTTAGTAATGACTGATAGTAACTGTTTACTATACGATTACTATACACCGGCCTGCTATTGGCTTACAGGCCTCCCTATATACCCATATTTTAAAATACTACCTAAACCTATTTAAAAGGAGGCAGGTCACTCAATTGTTTCGGGCTTAGGCTTAATAATTTTATTACGTTTTGGAATACCATGTTCTTCAAGCACGTCACTTATCACTTTTTTAAATGCATCTTCAAACGAATTATTCTCTAACTTGGAATTTTCCCCATTTACATCATCCCTTGACGGCTTTGGGTTGAACCATACCTTAAGAGGAATGGATTCACTCGCTCTAATATCAATACTTTGTTCGGCAAACTCTTCGAACATTCCATCGAACTCTCCAAGAGGTTTAGCCTTATAAGATAACTTCAATTCCCTGCCCTTTTTAAAAGAAAATACTTTTTTTAAGGCACTAAGTTGTTTTTCTGCATTTAGAACAAATGTTAACTTATCGTCACCAGACATCTGTTTAGTCTGAGTATCTCCCTTTCGACCAGCATTTGGATCTTCTATAGTAACAGTTACCTCGGCAGCTGATGGTCGTTGATCAAAGTTCGCTGCTTTAACCATGGAGACTTCGATACATATTTGTTTTTTTTCATACCATACTTAATAGCATTTATCGCAACCTTACTAAACATTACTACACCTCCTATTTTATACTCCATTAAAGCAAGGTTGACCTGCCTCTATTAATCGTACCACCCTCAAAGTGAATTTATGCGTGAGGCTATCTTATGTATCTTTTCCACGCCTTCAGCCAGATAGCGGCAACACACTGAACGGCATCATGAAAGATACGATTTGTCACCTCTACGAACTCCTCACTACCAACATCCTCTATAAACTCTTCTGCGGATTTATATGGCTTTGCAATCCATTTGCGCGACACGGCATAAGAAGTGCGGCACACCTGTACCATTTCAGTCCATTCATCCTGCGAGATGACGGGGATGGACGTACCGAGCGAATACTTCTTTACGGAATCTATCATTATCATTGAGTCATCCGGGAGGGCGGCCACCACATCGTCAATCGAATTTTTCGTATAATCGTGCAAGATGAGGTCTATCTTTTCCGGAAACTGCTTCTCCCAAATCTTCTCAATACTAGGGTGCAACTTGGCAGGAATGCGTCTCTTTACGGTCTTTCTTAGCATACGATCTCGCAAATCACAGTGCAACGGCATGTGTGCGTCGCAAATATAGTGGCTTAATAGGAAAAAAGTCATGGCTATCTGCCTGGCTGAAAAGTTTGGCGAGAGGCTCAGATCCTTAACCGACTTCTTAGAGAGGTCTTTAAGATAGTGCTTTGACTTTTTCTCCTTTGCGTAAAAGGCCATCGGATAGTTGCTCATCTTCAGCATGTCGCCTAAGCTATGGGATAGGGCTATAACGCGATTGGGAAGATGGCCGCCAAACTTTGGGTGTGCCATGTAAGGCTTGTCAAGAGTCGGTTCTCCCTTTACATAATTGAGCATAAGCCTCTTACCTTTTAGGGCTTTATCGAGTTGTTTGTGAGTGCGAACGTACCTCTTGTTTCCACTGATGTCGGTACCTAGGGCGACCGATGAGCTGTCCATCTTAAAGATGTGGCCGT
Source organism: Deltaproteobacteria bacterium (assembly GCA_030631875.1). Taxonomy (GTDB): domain Bacteria; phylum Desulfobacterota; class GWC2-55-46; order GWC2-55-46; family DRQE01; genus DAOVKH01. Next base: position 2,851 of record DAOVKH010000098.1, read on the forward strand.
AACTCATATCGACTATGAGGGTGTCAGGGAGCCACGCACCGTCCCATGCATCGGAGAGATAATAGGAGAGAAGCTCGACGAGTTTAGGGGCTTTCTTGCTGTCGTCGAGAAGTTTCAGGGCTCTCAAGGCCGTCCAAGCGTGCGCACGTTGTTTCATGACTTAACCTACCTTTCTCTTTGATTACTTCCTCACAATAAAAAAGGCCATCCACCAAACCCGCCACACGGCTCGTTACTGGACTATGGCGCCTTGGATAAACTCCACCCCCTGCTCATAGTCCTTTACCGCATCGAGCCTTTTATCAAGAAGGCTCTTTATCTCTCTACGAACAATACGCGTTACCTCTCCTATGGCAAACTTCTTTCCATCCTTTGCCTTCTCAAGGTTGGCCTTGGCATCCTCAAGGTCCTTCTCCTCTATTCGCAGATTCTCTTTCTTTTCGTTTACCTTGGTTTGCGCTTCATCGACCTTTTTCTTTTTAGCATCGGCCTTATCAGTATCTATAGGTGATTCCTTAAGCAGAGCATCATGGGCCGCCTTCTCTAGGTTGTAACTATCTTGGGCGGCCTTCAGTTCGTCTTCAGCCTTGAGCTTGGCACTCTTAGCCTCCCCAACATTATCCTCAAGGTAAGAGAGAGATATAGCGTGGATATCGGAGACGAGCCTATGACTGAAGCTCTTCATAGCGCTCATCGCGTCTATGACGCCGCGTGCCTTCTCCTCGGGCGTTTTTTCGCCCAAGGCTTTAAGAGTAGTCTTTGCCTCGTCGAGTACAGCGGTAGAGGCGCCGTCCACCTCCTTATCTAACGCCGCCTTTAAGGTCGTCGCGTTGTCAACATTCACCTTGGCAAGGACTTCCTTTGCATTGAATGACCCCTTTATGGAATTAACCACAGGCTTTGCGGTAAGGGCCGTAACGGCATTATTGTAATCATCCTTAGCCCTCTCTTCATACTCTGCCTTATATTTATCGAAGAGTTTTTCAAAGGCGGTTCTATTTTTAACTGGCTTATCTTCATTACCGTCCGTAGCAGGCGGCGTCTCACCGTCGCCTACGGGCGCATTATTGGCCGGTGCCGCTGGCGGAGCTATATTTGAAAGGCCGAGCCCATTGCCCATGCTTGCCATAGCCAGATTCCTTGCCGACTGCATTATCTTTGTCTTGTCGTCGGAATATGCCTTTACATACCAGTTACCTATATCGTCCTTTACCACGGCGTAGTTGGCATTACCGCCACCGGCCACACGCACGCTGTTTATGTTTTGCCAGTTACGCTTATCCATATCTTCGATGATACCTTTATGCCTATCCACCGGATTGAGTATATACGACGCTCTCTGCCACTGAGTATCGAGCTCGTTTTTCCATCCAATACCTGCCGTACCCTGTATAGAGCTTATAGGCGCACTATCGCGCAGGTATGCCGACGGCGGCCTGATATATATGAAGTTTGATTTATAGGCCTCGGCCTTCTCTATGGCTTGGGCAAGAAACTTGGCGGTATCATTATTATCCTCACCTGCCCTACTAACGCTCTCTATATAGTCGTGCTTAAGGCTGGCGACTATATACTCGATGACCTGCTTAGCATCCTTTGCCATATCAAGCCTCTCAACATCAACCGGCGGGTTTGGATCATAGTCCTTCACCTCGTTATAGGCATCGTTGTATTCACCTTTAGTTTTTTTAGTTTCATCGCTCATAGCGTCAGCCTTCGCCTTTACCAAAAGCCTTTCCCTTACGGTTATGATTACCGTAGTCGGTGTCGCAGTTATAGCTGCGTCATTAAAGGCTGCTACTATGCCCGGCTTCTCTGCCTTAACCTTTGCAACGGCATTAGTCAAGCTATCGAATTTTCTTTTGGCTTTCTCTTTGTCCTTCTCAGCTGTGCGCTTCTTTCTCTCGGCTGTTTTTTGATCCACCTTCACAGACGCTAATTCAACCGTTGCACTTGCAAGCGTCTTATTGGCATCTTCAAGGTTGGGCGTTTCCGTATTAACAAACCGTGCTAATTCTCCAAGCCTATCGCCATGTATCTCTATTAACCCGGCAATGAGGTCTTTGGTTGTATCCTTACCTGTAAGAAGACTTGCAACTATCGACGGCATATCCACACCATTGCTCGCAACACTCGTACCCTTAATGACCCACTCTACGGCTGTAAGTTCAGCCAAGGAATACTTTACTCTCTCGCCTCGTTCTATTTTAGCCGCCTCTGCATTAATGACATTCACGACCTTCTCTAGAAAAGGAACCGGAGTTGTTTCCTCTATTTTCTTAAAGAGCTTTTTGTCATTAATGACATCGTCCGCACGCTTATAGACATCGAGCTTCTTCTGCGCAGCAGTCAACTGTGATTTCAAGGTATCTCTCTTTGAAGTTTCGGTATCAATCTTTGTTTCAGCCTTTGCCACCTTACCTGTTAATTTTGCCACCTTATTTGTTGACACACTAACAGCTATATCAGCCTCACCGGAGACGACACCTGCCGCAGTCATGCGTGAGTTAAGGGTCTTCAACAGATTCTCCAATACCTCTGTTGTCGGCAAGTTTGTAGCATACGCCCCCTTAACCGCCATCTTCTCGCGCTTTAAATCTTTCTCTAGTTTTTTCTTATGAGCAGCACTGTATATTAACTCGTCCGCGGAATGGCGAATGGTATTGCCTATCTCCTGAACGATCATGTAACTTCTTTCCAGTGCCGCGTCGCCACCACCGTAATTCCTATTCATTCTCTCTATCGTCTCTATCTTCGTAGAGAACATAACGAGGCTTGATAAAAATCCTACGTTTTCATCACCAGCGGCACCTCCTTTTTCAACCATACACTTAGCTGTAGTGCATGTCCTTGGACCATCAACCTTATCCTTAAGCGGTTTACTTATATATTTATAGTACTGATGGACGGCATCATTTGTAGCCTTGAGCAAGTCACGGTGTTCCCTGCCAACACCCACACCTTTACATTCATCCCTTATTATCTTATTCGGTATATGTCCGTATATATTTATATCGTCAAGTTCGACTCCATCTGCCATCTTATTAGTGGCTTCTCCCGTTATCAGAAAGCCTCCTACCTTATTTTCAGGATACGTTGGCGCGGCGGCCTTTCCAAACACTTTCAATGATACCTTTATACCCTTTCTGCTAGCCGAACTACACTCACTCAGCATATTATTCCTCAACTGCACAAGTAGCGGCCCTGTGGCGTCGAGGAGGCCTATCAATTGCTGTACCTGTACGTGCTCGCTATTGGCGAGAGGGCCTTTGTATACGTCTACGTCTACCCTCAATACGGAACACCCCGATACGATGGCAAGTAAGAACATTAGTGAAAAAATTCTACGTGATATGCGTTTCATTGCTGCACCTCCTTTGCTTCGGGAAGTTCCCTATCGAGGTCGCGCTCTAAGCTCACAAGACGCTCGTGCTCGGCCCTTACTCTATGGAATGCCTCGAAGAGTTCTTTATTCAGATTCACCTGAAGTTGTTCGGCCTGCATCCTCGATATATCACCGAGCGCGCCGTCGACTGCCTCAAAGAAGGCCGAGGGGTCAGAGCCCATGACTATGACGAGACGATGGTCTTTGGGCACCTTTCTAAAACCTTCGGGGCCGAAGAGCATGAGCCTTCTGCCCGTTGTAAAGTCGGAGATCTCTTCTCCGGACATCTCAATGCCGTTATCGTCGTTAAACTTTATATTAGAACCGAGAGAATCGACAAGTTCTGACTTGACCCAGCCCGAGCCGTACCTCACATTGCTAAGGATGCTCGCCTGCCCGTGTACGCGTACCCTATATACGGTCGGAGGGAGTTGCTCCTCAGGGTCGAATACACCTAAATAATAGACCTGCTCTATCTCGCTCGACGGAGTACGTGCCCCTGCGAGTACAGTA
>DAOVKH010000165.1 GCA_030631875.1 Deltaproteobacteria bacterium
AGATTCACGCAACCGAAGAGATAGGTCATGCCATGATTATCGCCGACCAGATAGATTACTTCGGTGGTACTCCGACCATAGATATAGGCGAGATATTGACCGCTACCGATGCTGTAGAGATGTTAGGTCAGGACTTGGCCGGCGAAGAAGACGCCATAGCCCGCTATAAGGTACGTATAGACGAGGCCGAGAGCCTAAAGGAGTACGCCTTGGCTCAGCAATTGCGCGGCATTCTCGCCATAGAGCAGGAGCACGCAATGGATATAGGCTCGGCACTCGGCAAGTAATCTTTAATTAGAACTTTGGTTCAGGAGGTGTATTCGGATTTGACGTACGCAAATGGGTGCGGGCGTCTTGAATTTTCTCTGTCGGGATTATCATATGTATGTGGTCTCTGTGTATCGTCACGAACTCTGAGGTATATCTTAGTTTTTCGTCCTGCTCATAGTAGCACTCAGCGTTGGTTATGGCAAGGAAGGCATCCCCCCCTCTAAGCGTCTTATTTAGAAAATCGGTTAGGCGTCCTCCTACAGGAATCTTTATCGTGCCGATTATCTTGAAGGCGTGTATGTAGATGATTACACGTATCTTGTCTGTATCTCTTTGGAGAGGCCTCTTCTGTGGCGGCGGTGTTGGTTTTGGTTCTATGGCCATCGTTAAGTCTCCTTGTGGCGTCCCTTAGTTGAGTGTAGCCTTGAGATTATAGCTATTCTTTTATAGTGGCAGAGATTAGCCCTCCTTGTCAATAGTTGCCTAATATTATTAGATAATTCTAAGTAGAGGGCGTGCCTAAACCACAGCCCTTGACAAATAAATATCTATTTGCTATATTCCAAGATATAGGCGTATCTTTGGATACAGTATACATAATCAAGGTGCCTGAAGCATGATGACGTAAGTTTTTTATAGACGGTTTTTGCGGCATTTTCACCGTGTCGTCGTCGCCGTTCTTACAGGCTTAAAAGTAGGGAGAGAGATAACTAACTCGTTATGAAGAAGCCGGTTAAAGACATCGCAAGCAAATCACCCGCAACTATATCCTCTGAGTCTACATCCGGAGAAACTCTTCAATCGAATAAGGGGCTGTGCGCTACTGCGTCGACCGAGCATTCACGCCGAAACCTGTTAAAGGGGCTTCTCCTTGGCGGTGTTGCCGTAAGTACCGGTATTATCGCGGCAAAGAAGGTCTATAAGCATATGCCGAGCACGGGCCTTAAGCAAAGTTATCTAAGTGATGTGGCTCCGGGAGACCGAGTACATCAGGGCCGTGAGCACGTCGTAATGACCGCGCGTGAAAAGGCCGATATGGTTAAGTTCTTTAAGAGTAATTACAAACGTAATTCTTAAGTTTTATGAGGGTATTTGATTGAGTAAAGATAAAGAAAATAAAGACTTCGAGAAGAATAAGAACGAATGCGCAGAGGCCGTAGCGGCTACGCCCATTAAGAAGACGCGTCGTGATTTTCTGAAGAAGGCCACTACCGTAGGCACCGGAGCATTTGTCGGCGCCGCCGCTCTCTTGACCGGAAGCGACGAGGCAGAGGCCAAGACGACTTGGGCCGAGTGGTTTCAGCGTAACTATCGCCTCATGACCGACGAAGAAAAGCGTGAGGCCGTCGAGCGCCTTGAATTGCGTTATACAGAAGAGTACGGCAAGAAGACTACGGTCGATACGACCGACGCCAAAGAGGGTGTCTTATTCGGCTATGCCCTGAATATTCAAAAGTGCATAGGCTGTAGGCGTTGCGTCCATGCCTGCGTTAAGGAAAACAACCAGTCGCGAGAAAATACCGCGATTGAGTGGATACGTGTCATAAGGATGGAGAAGGGACACTTTCTTCCCGAAGATATGGATAAAGGCTCTCCGCAGGGTCTGCCCTTTGGTAAGAAGGGCGAGGAGTACGGCATACAGGTTGGCGGGAATGCCGGCAAACCGGTGGGCGTTGTCCTCGAAGGCCAACACTACTACGAGCCTGAGAGTGTGCCTGAAAAAGATGCTTTTTATTTTCCAATCCAATGTATGCAGTGCGAGAAGCCGCCGTGCGTAAAGGTCTGCCCCGTTAGGACGACCTATAGAGAACCCGACGGTGTAGTCGTCATAGATTATAATTGGTGCATAGGCTGTAGGATGTGCATGGGAGCGTGTCCGTATTGGGCAAGGCGATTTAATTGGGGTGAGCCTAACCTTCCTAAGGAAGATATGAACCCAAAGACGCACTACCTTGGCAATAGGCCGAGGATGAAGGGTGTTGTGGAAAAATGCACCTTCTGCCTCCAGCGTACACGTAAGGGCAGGTATACGGCTTGCGTTGAGGTATGTCCGGTCGGAGCCAGAAAGTTCGGCAACCTACTCGACCCTAACAGCGAGGTCAGCAAGATACTCGACAGGAAGAGGGTATTTAGGCTAAGGGCGGATCTGAACACATATCCCAAGTTCTTTTACTTTACAGATTAGCTTCACGGATTAGGATACTCTTTATGTTCGGTATAAAAAAGATAGACATAGACCTTAAGTCGATAGGCAGTTTTGCTATAGACCTATTCATATGTTCGTGGAAGGGGAGTCTGCGCTACTATATGTGGTTGGCCTTCCTTGGTTTCTTTATAGTTTTTTGGATTTATGGTAATTACCAGCAGTTAAGTAATGGCATGATAGTTACCGGCCTTAACGATCAGGTGACTTGGGGCATATACCTGGCAAACTTCGTATTCCTGGTCGGTGTGGCGGCCGCGGCCGTTACGGTAGTATTTCCGGCCTACGTCTATAAGTATAAGCCCATGAAGGAGGTAGTCCTTATTGGCGAGTGTTTGGCTATAGCCGCCGTCATTATGTGTCTGCTCTTTGTCGTAAACCATATGGGACGCCCCGACAGGTCTTGGCATATGTTCCCGAGTTGGCTACCGATACCGTACCTTAAGGGTATATTCAATTGGCCTAATTCCATACTTACATTCGATGTTGTCGTGCTTAACGTCTACTTAGGCCTTAATGCCGTCTGCGCCTTCTACTATATGTATATGAAGTATATAGGTAAAGAGGTCAATAAGTATATCTATATACCACTCGTCTTTATAGCGATAGTATGGGCATTCAGTATCCATACGGTAACGGCCTTCCTATTAAATACCATGCCGGCCAGACCAATGTGGTTTCATTCGATGTTGCCTATAAGGTTCATCATTACGGCCTTTGCCGCAGGTCCGGCGCTTATAATTATAGCCTTTACTATCATAAAGAAGACGACGAAGCTTAAGATAAAAGATGAGGCCATAAACCTCTTGGCACAGATAGTCGTATGGTGTCTGGGTATCGCACTCTTCTTGACACTTTCGGAGGTCGTAACAGAGCTATACGCCGGTACTGAACACTCCTTCTCTTTGCAATACCTGATGTTCGGTATGCACGGCCTTAATAACCTCGTTATCTTCTTCTGGTTCTCGCTCTTTGCGATGGTTACCTCTTTTGTTTTACTGCTCATACCGCAGGTAAGGAAGAACTTAAAGATACTACCCTATATTTGCGCACTTGCCTTTGTGGGCATATGGGTAGAGAAGGGGATGGGTTTATTGCTTCCGGGCTTTACGCCGAGCCCTATAGGGGAATTTGTCGAGTATACGCCGTCGATCATAGAGATATTCAACTCTCTCGGTAATTGGGCGATAGGCTTTATGGTATTTACCATGCTTGCCAAGTGCGCCGTAGGCATACTTACAGGGGAGTTACGTTATAAACCGACCCTTGCCAAGGGCGAAGATTAAGGGTATCAGAGACGTACTTACGTGAGACTTATATATCTATGAAAAAGACCTATAAAAAAACTTTTACGGCCTTTGCGGCCATCGCTCTTACCTTCTTATTTGCATTTACCTTAGAGGCTACGGCAAAGGAGTGCTTTGAGGGGCGTATTGCCGGAAGCGGTATCGTGGTAACAGAGACCGATATTGCTCCGGACTGGCCAAATGTTAAGTGCTCTGATAGGACCGACGGCGTGCTTTGGTGGGGAGACCCATTTACCGACACGCAGGATATGGGTGCTATGCCTGAGGCCGCGGGCGGAGACTTCCTGACAGAAGAAGCCGTCGTCAGATCTCGTAAAGACCAATTAATGTTCTACCCCTGCTCCAATTGTCACGGCGCAGGCAAGATGGCACGCATCCCTTCGAGTACAAAGCCACGCGTTATAACGAACTCC
>DAOVKH010000116.1 GCA_030631875.1 Deltaproteobacteria bacterium
GCAGTCCACTCTAAAGAAGATACCGCTCGTGGGGCTCGTATCGGAGAATATCGTATACCATGTTAAGTACCTCATAACCAAAGATATACTAAAGCAAATCGAGAGCAAGAAGACGGGGATAATACAAAGATTCAGCGATAAGGTGGATGTTCGCACCATGCTCGCCTCACGCATAGATGGTTTGGACCTAAAAAGTTTTGAGGGTCTCCTAACTAAGTTCGTATCCCGTGAGCTTAAACACATCGAATTATTAGGTGCCGTAATGGGCTTTTCCATAGGAGTATTACAATCGATATCATTCTATCTACTCTACTAAAGGTACGTCGCTGATGGCTTCGCGCACGACGATAAAGACCGTCTTAAGTATCGCCGGCTCAGACCCGTCATCAGGAGCAGGCCTTCAGCGAGACATACTTACATTCAAGGATATGGGCGTTCGCCCCCTTTCGGCGGTAAGTGCCATAACCGTACAGGACTCAAAGAAGGTCTTTAAGGTCGAGGCCGTTAAAAGCTCACTCCTGCGCAACCAAGTCTCGGCACTCGCAGATGAATTTAAGGTAGACGCCTTAAAGATAGGAATGCTGGCGACAAAGGAAAACGTCCAAGTAGTCAGATGGTTAATCGAAAAATATAACTTTAAAGTAGTCGTCCTCGATACTATAATTAAGTCAAGTAGCGGGAAGTACCTCCTAAAGCGAGATGCCATTAAGGCATTAAAGGAACTCATAGCCGCCACTACCGCCGTAACGCCAAATACCGACGAAGCAGAGGTCTTAAGTGGAGTACGCATCACCAATATAGCCGCCATGGAGAGTGCGGCAAAGATTATATACTCGCTTGGCACGGCGCATGTTATAGTGACAGGTGGGCATCTAAGGGGCACGGTGGTAACGGACGTACTCTACGACGGCCATAAATACACACACTTTAAGGGTTCACGGATCCGAGCCACAAAGTCGAAGCTACACGGCACGGGGTGCGCGTTTTCATCGGCACTTACGGCGGCAATCGCAAATGGCAGTAAGATTGAAGACGCCATACGGATAGCCAAAGATTACGTCGTAAAGTCTTTATAAAAAACAGCTGAGTGGAGATTCTCTTGATTAAAGACAATAAGAATAATCACAAGCCCGTAAAGTATAGAAGCGAGCTAAGTGCCCTTTGGCCAATCATCGGGCTCGTTATAGTACTAGCCGTAGCGGCAACATCGTGGCAGGCGTTATCGGGCATAAAGGACTACATAAAGCTCGATATCGCAAACAAACTTGAGACGATACTCCATACGACAAATAATGCCATGAACGGTTGGGCCGAAGACCGCAAGAGAGCGGCACTCAACCTAACCAAAAGACCAGACACGCAGAGACTATTCAAGAGCCTTCTCGCAACATCGCAGAACAAAACCGCCCTCAAGAAGAATAAGGCGCTCAAAGTACTGCGCGAGATAATAACGCCATACCTTGATGAACGCTCGGACTTGGGCTTCTTTCTAATATCACGCGACCATATTAATGTAGCCTCCATGCGTGACGAAAACCTCGGCATCATAAACCTCCTCTCCAAGGAAGGCGACTACTTAGATAACATCTTCAATGGTAAGGCCGAGATAGTGCTTCCCATGCGTTCCGATGTTTTATTGCCAGGCTTATCAGGAGACCTTACGACCAATGAACCGACTATGTTCGTTGGCGTTCCTGTTTACTCGGCTGACGGAGAAGTCGCGGCGGCATTCGCCATACGGATAGACCCGTCGCTTAACTTTACACGCATAGCACAGGTTGGACGACTCGGAAGAACAGGAGACCCCTACGGTTTCGACACTTCAGGACGCCTCATAACCGAGAGCCGCTTTAATGAAGATCTCAGAACAATCGGACTCCTCAAAGAAGGCGCGCATTCCATACTCTCCATAGCGATCAACGACCCGGGCGGCGACATGACCACAGGCTTTACCCCTAAGAAAGCCCACGACAAATTACCATTGACCAAGATGGCCGCAAGTGCCACCTCAGGTAAAGACGGAACCGACATAGACGGCTACCGCGACTACCGGGGCGTAGATGTAGTCGGCTCATGGCTATGGAACAACAACCTGAACTTCGGGTTAGCCATAGAAATAAACGTCTCCGAGGCTTACTCCACCTACAATTCCATACGCAAGATAGTCCTAACCGTAATCATTGTAACGATAGCGCTCTTCACAATCTTCACCTTCTCCATAGTCTCGCAGAACTTCACATTATCGCGTGAAGTCTTAGAACGCCGACGCCTCTCGGGAGAATTACTTCGACTGGCTACGACCGACATAATGACCGGGGCATACAACAGAGCACAGCTCGATGAAATAATCTCAAAAGAAATAGAACGTTCCTTGAGGTTCGATCACCCGTTGTCTTTGATAGTCTTCGACATAGACCACTTTAAGAAGATAAACGACACCTATGGACACACGGCAGGCGACGTAGCACTTAAATCAATAGCGAAGATAGTGCGCACTACCTTAAGGAGCACCGACCACTTCATACGTTGGGGCGGTGAAGAATTTATATTGGTAACCTCGGAGACGGATATAAACGGCGCAAAAGATATCGCCGAGAGGATACGAAAGAGCGTAGAAGATTTCTCCTTTGGAGAGAGCGGGAAGATTACCATAAGCTTCGGAGTAACGACGCTTAGAGAAGGCGATGATAGAGAATCAATGGTCATACGCGCCGATAAAGCCCTATACGCCGCGAAAGATAACGGCAGAAACCGCGTAGAGACGATACTTTAGATTAACTCAAGACCTTAACACTTCAACGCTAACGGTCTTATGAAGCAGCCCCCTGCGCATTTTCCGCCATACCCCTGCAGACACAAATAAGAAAAGAAAAAAGCAGATCCTGAAATAAATTCAGGATGACAACCTTGAAGGATGCAAGGCCGCCTTTGCGGAATAATGTTCTTCTTTTTTCCAGACAATCGGTCTATGGCAACTTTCAAAGCCGCACAGCTACAACTTAGTGGCAAAGAGAATTGGTCGTATTCGAGGAACGCAAAGGCTGAAGAGTGAGGCGTACTTTCAGGTACGTCGAGTGACCTATTTTGAAGCGTAACGCAGGGTACGGAGACTTATCAAAGCCGTAAGCTACAACTCAGCGGCAAAGAAAAATCTTCGTAATCAAGGCACGGTGTAGGCTGAAGAGTGAGTCGTACTTTTAGGTACGTCGAGTGATGAAGCCTGTGCCGTAACGCAGAGTACGGAGATTTATCGAAGTAGCACTTAGCGGCAAAGAGAAAAGTTCATATGCAAGGCGTATGAGATATTGAGAACGAGTCGTACTTCCAGTACGTCGAGTGAACAAATATTGAGTACAACAAAGCAGATGGGCTTTTATCAAAAAGCCGCACATCAGAACCACCCCATATCCTTACCGCTCACATACCCACTCTTGCCGATTATAATATGATCATGCACTACGATATCAACACCTTTAGCGGCGTTGATGAGTTCACGCGTCAACTCACGATCGCGCGCCGACGGTGTCGGGTCGCCGCTCGGATGGTTATGGACAAATATAATACTCCGCGCATTGTGCTTAAAGGCACGTTCTATGGCCTTACGTGGATAAACGATGGTCTGGTCAATCGTCCCCTCATGGAGGACTTCAAAGTCCAGTATCTCGTTCTTGGTATTCATATATACGGCAAGAAACTTCTCGACCTTCTCGCCCGAAAGTTTCAGGTGCAGGTAATCTACTACATCCTTAGCCCCACGGACTACGGCCTTGGCGGCCGTCTTTTCTTTCAGGTACTCGGCGCAGACCTCTTTGATGAGGCATATATGTATCGCACAATTCTCGCCTATCCCCTTGACACTCTTAAGCTCATCTATGGTTGCGTCGAGCACACCACGAAGCCCCTTAAAACGAGCTATCAAGAGCTTTGCCAAAGGCTTTACGTCACGCCTCGGTATGGCATAGGTGAGCAGGAGCTCTACTATCTCGTAGTCGTGAAACCCCTTAATGCCGACCTTGAGGAATCTTTCACGAAGCCTTTCGCGATGACCGCCACCGCCGATAATAGTGGCGGCATTATTCTTTTCTTTTGTACTCATCTTCTGAGGTGGCCTCTCTCCAACAAATTACGCTTTAACTAAAAACTCCATAACGCCCTGTAAGACCTTCCACGCCTCGGCCTTAAGCTCAGGGTTTCTATTCATATCTGACGGATGGACGACAGTTACCGTCTTTACACCTCTGTAGTGAGTCTTATACTTCGGCGCACCGTGGCTTGATATTATCATATCCGCACTCTTAGAGCCGAGAGCCACGATAACCTTCGGCGCTAAGAGCTTTAGCTCTTCATTAAAGTGTGGCAGACACTTCTTAATGTCCTCCCTCTGCGGGGGTCTGCCCGAAGGAGATACGCACTTTACGATAGACGTTATATATACTTCGTCTGGCTCCAACTTCATGGCCTTGATTATCCTTCCGAGCAGGTCCATGTCGCGGCTCTGCATAAGACTACCGCCCGAGTATGTAGCTACGGTCGGCGTTGCTACGACGAATACGACACTAGCGCCTTTTGCCTCAGACGGTGCGCCCTCACCCATCACGACGTGCGCCTTCTTAAGTGGCTCGTCACATAGCTCGCACCCCTTGAAGCTTGCCTGCAGAGCCGCGAGCTTGGTGTCCTTATCGGGATTAGATGGGGTCGTAGGCGTGGCTACCTCCACGGGCATGGAAAAAGGCACTCGCCTCACACCGAGGTCTTGGAAGTACTGAAGCCTCTTCGCCGCGAGCCTTATGATATTATTATACTCTTCGTTATTCATAATGTTTTAAAATTCATAGTCTTTTTTACCTTTACAAAGTACAAGCCCAAGAGCTACCATATAGGTATCATGAGCATACGTGCCATAATAGCAACCCTTACCATTATACTCATATTACCGAAAGAGGCAAGTGCCTGGGGGCCTGCCACGCACCTGGATTTAGGCAGTGCCTTAATAAAAGACTTGGCACTCGTAAGCCCGGTGATAGCCGCCCTCATAAAGAAGTACGCCTCGGATTTTCTCTACGGCAATATAAGCGCCGACATCGTAGTGGCAAAGAACCTAACGCACGAGCTTAAGCACTGCCACAACTGGTCATTCGGCTTTAAGCTCTTAGAGCGCGCAGAATCTGAATCCCAAAGAGCTTTTGCCTACGGATACCTCTCGCACTTAGCCTCAGATACCGTAGCGCACAATAACTTTATCCCTGAAATGATGGTCAGAGCATATAACTCTCCCATACGCAAACATATTTACTGGGAGATGCGCTTCGATGCCCTTGCACCAAAGCACGTATGGCGGCTACCCGAAACCATAGAGCGCCACGTACACACAGGCAACGATCAACTGCTGAAGAGAACCCTCGAAGGTACGGTACTATCCTTTAAGACCAATAAGACGATATTTTCGACCATCATGAACCTTCAAAAGATAAATCAGTGGCACCATAAGCTGGCCGTGCTCTCGCCAAGGTCCAGGTGGGTCTTGCATAAGAAAGATAGAACGAGATTCCGGGACGAAACCCTCGGCAGGATAACGGACTTGTTGAAGAATGGCCAAAAAGCCGCCTGCGTATCCTTCGACCCTATAGGCAGAAAGAACCTCACTCGAGCAAAGGCTATTCGGAGACAACTCAAAGGAATAAAAAAGAAGAACAAGGAACATATAGAAGAAGTCTTAAGCTCGGCCTTAAAGGAATTTTCCTTCGACTAACGCCCCTTTAACCTAACGACACAATCGAGTATGCGCTCTGCGACCTCGTCCTTGACGAGCGGCGGCAGTTCCGTGGCCGTGCCTGACTTCTCAATAAGTGTTACCTGATTGACCTCGCTATTTAAGCCC
>DAOVKH010000095.1 GCA_030631875.1 Deltaproteobacteria bacterium
ATTTAGTAATTTGTAAGAAGGATAAAAAGATAAGGTTGATCGAACAGAAAAATAGTATTGCAAAGTATGTTGAATTTGTAATTGAAGTAAAACGAGGGTCAGCACAACCAGCAGAAATTGATAGTGATCTTCTTAGGCTGCACAAATATTTAGTAGCTAAGGATAAAGGTGTGCGAGCTTTTCTTCTTCTTGTATCTGAGAAGAAGCTACCTAAAAGATTTGTAAAAGAAGAAAGTGGAAATGCTAAGCGCGGCACTCATCTAATACAAAAACATGATATGAATTATAGCGTTCGAAGAGTGCTTAAGGCAGCATCTAGCTTTAAAGGTAAAGAAACGGCTCATTATGTTTGTATAATTGAAGTATTCCTCAACGGTAGAAAAACAAAAAAAGTATAATAAAAGTTTTGTCGGGTGTTCGCATCCACCGAAAATCAGCGGCAAAGAGAAGTTTTCGTAGCCAAGGCACGGAAGGGGTGAGAGGGTTGTGTCATCCTGAATTTGTTTCAGGAGCTGCGTTTGTTCTTTTTTTAAGACCGTTTGTCCTGAGTCTGTCGAAGGATTATACGAACGATTTACCGTAAATAGTTAAGGCCGACGTCCTTTTAAGAACGTCGGCCTTTTTGTTTTTAATTGGGGCAGGATTAGAGGGTTTAGTACGCCTACTAATCTTCACCTTTATGCTGGATTGAAGGGTAATCGATTATGGAGAGAAAGAAATAATAAGCACAGCCTGACTCGCCCCCATTAATCTCCACATTAAAAACCAGGACAGCTGTTCCTATTTATTCCAGGGTCGTCGGAACCCTATTAACGTTTTCCCCCGTTCTGAACCAGCAGACTCATGATTTCATTATACCCCAGGAAACTTGCATGAACCAGAGCCGTAATACCATTTTTATTTCTAGCATTAACCTCTGCCCCGTTCGTCAGCAGCAGGCTCACTATCTCCTTATGACCCTTGAGACTTGCATAAATCAGAGCTGTATTGCCATCGCCTCCTATAGCATTAACATCTGCCTTCTTCTTCAGCAGCAGGTGCACTATCTCCTTATGACCCTTGAGACTTGCATAAATCAGGGCCGTATTGCCATCTCCTCCTATAGTGTTGACCTCTGCCTTGTTCTTCAGCAACAATTGTACAATCTCCTTATGTCCTCCGGAACTTGCCTGAATCAAAGTCGTATTTCCATCTTTCCCTATAGAGTTGACATAAGCCTTGTTCTTTAGCAACAATTGTACAACTTCCTTATGTCCCCCAAAACTTGCATAATTCAGGGCCGTATAACCTTGTTTATCTTTGGCGTTAACCTCTACCCCGTTCCCAAGGAGCAGGCTCACTACCTCTTTATCACCCTTGAGACTTGCTCCCATCAGAGCCGTAAGACCATCTTTATTTTTAACATTAATCTCTGCCCCGTCCTTCAGCAGCAGGCTCACTACCTCATTATTATTACCAGTGACACTTGCATAAATCAGGGCCGTATAACCTTGTTTATCTTTGGCGTTAACCTCTGCCCCGTCCTTCAGCAGCAGGCTCACTACCTCACTATTATCACCCTTTAGACTTGCCACCATCAGGATCGTATTACCATTTTCATTTTTAACGTTAACCTCTGCCCCGTTATTCAGCAGAAGGCTCACTACCTCCTTATGACCCTTGAGACTTGCCCCCATCATGGCCGTATTACCCTCTTGACTTTTAGCGTTGACCTCTGCCCCGTTATTCAGCAGCAGGCTTACTATCTCAGTATTATCCTTGAAACTTGCCATCATAAGAACCGTATTACCATTTTCATCTTTAGCGTTAGGATCAGCCCCTTCCCGGATCAGTAGACTCACAGTCTCCGCATTACCCTTATTGATAGCCTCTATCAGGAGAATAACTTTATCAGTCTCTTTTGCGGCAAAAGAGCTTCCAACACCCGCCATAAAAATCGCAAGTACTAATAGAACTATAAGTCCATATCTTCTTTTCATTTTTTCTCCTTTTACTTATTAAGATGTATGTTCAATAAATAATATAAAGAGGCCTCTAAACTATCCTCCTCCAATGTTTCGCTTTTTTCAGGGAAAGCTCCCAGAATCTGACAGGCTAAAGCTTTGCGTTGTTCAGCCTGGCTTCCCTGCATGCTTTTCCCTGGGATCTGGGACAACTTATCGATTGCCTCTTGCAAGCAGGTGTTAGCATCCTCTGCATAGGACGTTTCAACCCCGTTACAGATACCCTTTGCGGCAATGCCTTCCGTTAATTTACACGCATCTGAAGATATATAGATCTTATCGACAGGGTATGAACTTGATTTTGGTACGGTTGCCAACAAGGCATTTTGCAACGCTTCCTGCTCAGCCTGAGATCTTTTGGACTTATCGTATCCGTAGAGGGTTATTGCAAGAATGACCACTCCTCCCAGCACCAAGACAACACTTAACATTTTTTTATTCACGGTAACACCTCTCTTTATTCTTATGACTTGCCCTTATTAGTTGTACCACCTTCAGGGCGGAGTTCTATTGATTATCATTAGATATATACAACATTTTGGAGGGAATCACAATTGCGGAATTCAGGAAGCGATATACAATAGCCCATCTAAGCCCGTAAATAGCGGGCCATTATCGACCCCCCCCTACGAACACCCACCTCTAACTTTACGCCAATTTACCTCCGGCAGGAGTTCTTCGGCCTTACCGCTGTCAAAGTCTTTTTCCTCGATGGCATTATTCAGCCGTTCTATGCGTTCCTTTGTTAGCGGATGCGTTGAGACGTAGCGCATGGATTCGGGCATATCACCGACGACCTCATCCATCGTATTGAAGAACTCGACCATGCCTTTCGGGTCTATTCCTGCGGCAACCATCAAGTCAAGCCCCTCCATGTCGGCTTCAACTTCGTGCTCTCGGCTGTAGTTTAGAGAGCCTAATGCCTGTATGATTTGTGCGGCCGCTCCGACGTCGCCGGTTACGAGTGAGATGATTACAGATGTTGAGAGAGCCTGAAAGATACTCTTAGTTGAGTGTTTAAGCAGGACGTGCTGCATCTCGTGGGCGAGCACTCCGGCTAATTCTTCTGCGCGTTCGGTCTCTTCTATCAACCCTGAGAAGACGATTATATGACCGCCCGGTGCGGCGAAGGCGTTTAGCATATCGTTCTTAACGATGTATACTTTGAATTCGTATGGGTGCTCTGGTGCCGCGGCGTTGAGCTTTGCGATGATATCGCCCAGTGCGGCGGTCAGTGCCGGATCTTTGCACTCGTCCATATTTTTCACAAACTCATCGGCGACGGATTTACCGAGCTTATCTTCCCACGCAGGCGGCACGCGCTCTGCCACGCGTTCGGCCATGAGCGGTATGCCGTAAAAGTATAAGAGCACGATGATGACGACTGTGAGAGCGGCCGCACCAAGGGCGCGGTAAACTCGCTTCTTTGTTCCGTGCGGGGCGCGGAGCTTCTTTACTCCGCTAAGTATTCTAACGGCCTTGAGGAACTCTTCTGTATCGTCCTTTATTACGAGAGTTTCTTTGTGGCGGTCGGGGTGGCTGTCTTCTCTACGGTCTCGCTCAAGGCGTATTGGCTCACCTTTATAGAAGCCCTGGGTTTGGGTCAGCTCTTTAAAGTCCCAAATGGTCGTCGAGTTATCGTCGGCTATGAGACGCACCGCACCGCTTACGAGCTCTACCCTTACGGGTATCTGCCGTGCCGTACGACCGTCGTAGTAAAAACCCGACCATCTTTTGGAGTTGTTATTGGTCATATTTTTCGTTATTTTTGCTGTAGGAAATGAATACCTATGAATAAGCTAATATGATTTGTTCATATTCTGAGATTGCTGACATTAGGCAATTATGAAGTTCACCAAAGGTATTATCATCTTCATCAACTATTGGCGCTGTAATAACTAGCTTTGCGTCTCCTTGAACAATTTTTATTGGACTATTTTTATGAGTAGTGGGTGATGCAACGCCAGGAGGCGTCGAACTAATTTTTAGAGACCGTTTAACTTTCATCAGTTTAATTGACTTTTTCGTAAGACCTTTGTTGCGTGGCGGATATCCATGTTTATCGTTATTGTCCAAGTCCTTAATTGCCATAATATTAAGGGACCCTGCGAATAGTTCATCGAATATTTTTTTATCTTTATTATTACGACGCACCCATCTTATTATGTGATCTGTTAATGATGCAACATTAGAAATTGCCATGTGGGCAAGGTTAGATAGCTGTTCGTCTGTGTATCCACCATTAAAGTCTATGATGTGTGTGCTACCACTATTTGTTTTAGTCGATTTTTGCTTAATATCTGTGAAATCAATATTAACGGTTTCCCCAATCGCAGAGAATATTCTTTCGAGACGAGATGCTATTTCTTCATCCATTATATTGTTTTCTCCACGGTTTAATCCTATAGGTCAAAAACCAAAGTCCATATCGAATGCATCAAGCAGGCCCTCGCCCATTGCGTCGGCTTCCTGTGCTTTCTCTCTGACCTTTTCAAAGTCCACGCTACCTTTGGTATCTATAAACTCGAATGCAAAGTTCATCTTCCGCACCTCGATCCAGGCGAAGGCAAGGCCGAGCGTTAATACGAGCAGAAGCAGGTTTATGAGCAGAAACCCCAAGAGGCGTTCTCCTGTCAGCTCGGATGAGAACTTAAGCGTCTGGCTACCATCTTCGTTGCCGCCGAGTGTGGTATTCTTCCAGTCGTAGCGCGTCTTCCTGGCCTTATACCAGACCCATGAAAGCCCCATCGTTGGCAGGAATAATACGAATACGACCAAGTAGTACTTAAGGAGATCCTTACCGTCGCCGGTGTAGTTGAAGCCGAGGTTTCCGTAGTAAGAATTACCGCGCCAGAAGCGTTGCATATCCACGTGAAAGAAGGGCGCGTAGATGCCAAGCGTTATGAGTGTCAGGAGGTAGCCTTTTATGAAGACCTTCAACCCCTCCTTGAACGTACCACGGAAGGAAAACCTAACGCCGTGCCAGCGCGACCTGCTCAAGCGATACCTGCGCGTCCCGACCATTGCGATTGGTATGAAGATGAGCATAGAGACGTAGACTATTATTATATAGGCCGGATGGACGAATTCGGCCAAGAGCTGTGGGCCGATAAAGAAGATGAGTATTATGACAAAGGCCTTTAGCCAGCCGGTGAAGAGCTCCATGCCCGTGCCCAAGTAGCTGAAACGCTCGCCCATGAACTCGCTCTGGCTGTAGAGGTAGTTTCTAACGCGCGTCTTACCCCAAAAGTAGTACACTCCTAAGGTTAGGAGTGTCTTCAGGTAATTCATTATATATACGGAAAATAGGGTCGTGCCGTTGCCGTGGAAGACGGGTTTGGCTTTATTTGAATGGGGCGATTCCGGGTCAGCTGAAGTGGTTGTCTTTTCAGGATTATCACCCACTATCTCAGCCAATTCGTCGGATATCCGGAAACTCTCCCTGCACTCAGGGCACTTTAGCGTTTTTGTATTCCTCGGAATGAGCAATGGATCTACCCCTGCCGAATATCTGCACTCCGGGCACTCTATATTCACAATAAAACCCTCCATTAAGTATAACTCCCAATAAACCAGTTTTACCCTCCTTTGTCAAACACCCCTGAGGGGCCTCCAATGTTCACTCGCCTGTATGGTGGCATAAAGATGCAGTTGTGAAGCTGGGAGAGCATTTTATAGTGCATTCTTCCTCTTTTTTTTGTATGATATTGCGTGAAACGTAGTGACTATATAAAGGAAGGAATTCCATACGGATTATGGCAATCAAGAAGAACGGAGTATTCAGCCTCCAGGAACTTACAGCGGCCGTCAGCAGTGGTGTAATTAAGGCCAAGCGTCCAATCGAAGCAGGGCAGATTCAGCCTGCGAGCATGGATTTGCGACTCGGAGCTAAGGCATATCGCCTCGTATCGAGCTTCTTGCCGGAAGACTCCACAGTGCTCGACCGTTTGCGCACGAAGGACAGCTATGGCTCGGATCTCGTAATGTATGAGGTCGATATATCCGAGGGCGCGATACTCGAAAAGGGGAGCGTATACCTTATACC
Source organism: Deltaproteobacteria bacterium (assembly GCA_030631875.1). GTDB lineage: Bacteria > Desulfobacterota > GWC2-55-46 > GWC2-55-46 > DRQE01 > DAOVKH01. The sequence continues at coordinate 6,049 of DAOVKH010000095.1, forward strand.
TCTGATGGAAGAACTAAAACTTCCAAAGGGCGTTGAAGGTAAGGCCAACCCAAAGTCGACGATAGGACGCCTTGATATATTCACACGCGTCATAGCCGATAAGAACCCGCGCTTCGATGAGATATCGAGCGGCTATAAAGGCCAACTCTTCGTAGAGGTGATGCCTCGGAGCTTTGCTATAAAGGTCAAGGAAGGCTTAAGCCTCGTTCAGCTTCGCTTGAGGCGCGGTAAGTGTATGTTAGACGACAAACAATTAAAGGCACTAAACAATAAAGAACGCCTCCTATATGACGGTAAGAAAAACCTAAAGAATAGCGACGTGCTCATATCTAACGGTATGTTCATGAGCGTTGATCTCGTCGGAGACAAAGGTTCTCCGATTATCGGCTATAAGTCGAAGAAGAATAGCCACGTCGTAGACCTAACGAAGAGAGACCACTATCGCATAGAAGACTTCTGGGAACCCTTAAAGAGAAATAAAAAGGGCATGCTTATACTTGAGCCGGAAGAGTTTTATATACTTGCCTCAAAGGAGCGGATACGCATACCCGTCAATTACGCCTCCGAGATGATGCCCTATGAGGCAGGTTCAGGGGAGCTTCGCACACACTACGCAGGCTTCTTCGACCCGGGCTTTGGCTACGGCAAGCGGGGCGAAGTAAAGGGGACAAAGGCCGTCCTTGAGGTACGTGCCCACGACGTGCCGTTTATGATTACCCACGGGCAGACCTTCTGTAAGCTCTTCTTTGAAAAGATGAGCGAGCTTCCAACAGAGGTCTACGGCCCGAAGATTGGCTCGTCTTATCAGTA
>DAOVKH010000083.1 GCA_030631875.1 Deltaproteobacteria bacterium
CTATCGCATCTCGGTGGGCTTACGGCGTGTACGCCACCGCACTTCGGGCACTTATCGACGAATGTCGTCATGTGGAAGGCTTCGCTACATCCTTGACACTTTACGTCCAGTCCGCCATTTGGTATCTCTGTCGTCGCTACACCGCCGCCATGGGCCTGCATAACGAACTCGACGAGCTCACGACCTTCGCTCATTGGCCCTCCCGAGCCGTCTCCGCAACCTGATCCGCAATCACTCATAGTTCTTATCTCCTCTTTACAGTAGAATTTCCCCTGCAATGTCTTTATATTTCAGGGGGTTTTAGTTAACAGCCTCGTATCTGCCCTGTGCTTACATGCCACGGAAGCAGAAGATATCTTATAATAATACCATAAAAAAATATATGATGGAAATCAAAAAGGTGTTTTCAATACCCCCAATACTCCCCCAATACTCCAGAGATACCTCCAATTACCGCTGAAACCTCGATCAAAAGTACCTCTAAGCTATATGTAGTAGTAAAAATTCCTTGACAAAACCCCTGAAATGGCTTAGATTTATATATTCTGCTAAGTACAAAAGAAGATTCAACGGCGGGAAAATATTAAATTAGGAACGGGATTAACGATGAAGACATTTATACCAAAGGACGATCCATCGGCAAAGAGTTGGTTTGTTGTCGATGCCAGTGAAAAGATACTCGGACGCCTTGCCGTAAAGGTAGCGACCGTACTGAGAGGCAAGCATAAGGCAGAGTACTCACCGAGCGTCGATATGGGCGACTTCGTAGTGATAGTGAATGCCGGTAAGATTGCCGTAACGGGGAATAAACTTCTTGATAAGAAGTACTATAAGCACACAGGTTATCCCGGTGGTATCAGCGATATATCTCTCGGAAAGCTCCTTGAGACAAAGCCGGAAGAAGCATTGAAGAAGGCAATACGCGGAATGCTTCCAAAGGGAAGCCTCGGCAGAAAGATGCTCTCGAAGCTCAAGGTATATGACACCGAGACGCATCCGCATGAGTCGCAGAACCCACAGCCATTTCCATCAGCATAAGTGCTCAAAGGGCAGTAGAGGGGCGACCGGACAGAAGAGAGCAAAAACTTAATCTAAATCAGGAGTCTTAAAGAAGATAATGGCAACTTCACAAGAGAACGTATACGTAACAGTAGGAAGAAGAAAGACGTCGGTGGCGAGGATAAGAATGACTCGCGGTACCGGTGTTATAACAGTTAATAAGAAGCCGCTCGATGAGTTTTTCACAAGAGCGTCGCTTAAGACAGATCTCGTGCGTCCCTTTGAGGTAACGGAGAATGTCGGTAACTTTAATGTCAACGTGAACGTAAAGGGCGGCGGCTCTACGGGTCAGGCCGGTGCCGTAAGGCACGGTATAGCAAGGGCACTCCTCTTGCTCGACTCAGAGAATAGAGCGATACTTAAGACGGCAGGTTTTCTCAGAAGAGACCCAAGGATGAAGGAGCGTAAGAAGTACGGACAGAAGGGCGCGAGGGCAAGGTTCCAGTTCTCGAAGAGATAATATCCGTATTCTTTACACCCTTATGGGTTTATTAAAGAGTATATTCTTTGGGGAAGGCCGTCTGGCCTTCCCCTTTTTTTGTCTTAAATTTATGAACGTAATTTAGAGCTATGGGTTATAAAGAAATTTTAAGCGCAGTCGCGATAATTTTGACCTTAGTCGCGTTCCTGCCCTACATTCGTTCTATAATCGACGGCACTACGAAGCCGCATGTCTTTTCGTGGGTGATTTGGAGTTCTACTACATTCATAGTCTTCTTGGCACAGCTCTCAGATCATGGTGGCGCTGGGGCATGGCCGCTTGGCGTATCAAGCGTTATCAGCATGTATGTAGCGATACTTGCATATACCAAGAAGTCTGACATTACGATTACACGTTTGGATTGGTTTTTTCTGGTAGTCGCGCTTGGGGCTTTGCCGGTCTGGTACTTTACCTCAGACCCGTTACTGGTTGTTGTTATATTAACGACGGTAGATGTATTGGGCTTTGGCCCTACATTCAGAAAGGCGTACAGACGTCCATTCGAAGAGCAATTAAGGTTCTTTGCCGTCATGGCAACCAGAGAGGTCTTTGCCGTCAGCGCCTTAGAGAATTATTCATTGACTACATTGTTATTTCCAGTATTAATGTCAGCTACGACTTGGATATTTATAACGATGGTACTTTATAGAAGAAAGCACATTATAAATGAAAGGCAGGCAGATGATTAAAGTAGCGATAATTGGAGGAAGCGGATATACGGGCTTGGAGCTATTACGGTTATTGGCCACACACAAATCGGTCGAGGTCGTGAGCATTACGTCGCGCACATATAAGGCAACCTTGGTAGATAAAGTCGAGCCGTCATTGAAGGGGTTTTACAAAGGGCTTCACTTTAGCGACCCGACGGATATAGACAAGGCAGATGCAGATATTTACTTTTCGTGCCTTCCGCATGGCGCAAGCATGGAGATGGTCAGTAGGCTCATTAAGGCCGGTAAGGTCGTAATCGACCTGAGCGCAGACTTTCGCCTGAAAGATTTGGCGACATACGAAAAGTGGTACTGCGCGCATAAGGCAAAGGATTTAATCGACGAGGCCGTATATGGATTGCCCGAGCTTTATCGCACAGATATAAAGAAGGCAAAGCTCATCGCCAACCCCGGGTGTTACCCAACGGGAGCGACTCTTGCCACCGCACCTTTACTCAAGGGCGGGCTTGTAGGTACAGACTCCATTATAATCGATTCGAAGAGTGGTACGTCAGGAGCCGGGCGCACAGCGGCCATCGAGACGTCGTTCGTTGAAGTCGCAGAAGGCTTCAAGGCATATAATGTCGGCATACACCGCCACACCCCTGAGATAGAGCAGACCTTTGGCGAGCTTTCGGGCCTTAAGGATAAAGGCGTGAAGGTTACATTCACACCACATCTTTTGCCCGTATCGCGCGGCATATTGAGTACGATTTACTTACAGCTCAATAATAAAGAGCAGACCACCGAAGAACTTTTAAGTTTATATAAAGACTTCTATAGCTCCGAGCCATTCGTTCGCGTATTGGACGAAGGTGAGTTCCCAAATATCAAGGACGTACGTGGTTCGAACTTTTGCGACATAGCTTTGCGCGCCGACGGTCGCGGCGGCGTTGTCGTAATATCGGCTATAGATAACCTCGTCAAAGGCGCTTCGGGTCAGGCCATACAGAATATGAATATTATATTCGGCTTTGAGGAAGATGAAGGGCTAACTTCTCCGCCTATCGGCGTATAGCAAAGCGACTTTGAGAGCAGCGCAACTGCTTTGTTCTGCTTCAAGATTAGTCGTTTGACGTACCTAAAAGTACGTCGCACTCCTAATCTTTCGCACGCCTCGCATTTGCATCCGCTCTCTTTGTCGCCGACGAAATGTAAGTTTGATTACGAAGATTTCTCTTTGCCGCAGGCGGTTATAAATAAGACCGTTCGCCCTGAGCCGGTCGAAGGATTAATCGAACGATTGTTTTGTCACGGCTAAACTTATTTTCAGCATCTGAGCTTGACGAAGTATGACGGTTTCATTATTAAGGTTAAACTCTATGAGCGCAATCAGCGTATTATTTGCTATGGGCATTGGAGGAGCTATCGGCTGGTGGCTTGGTAGTCTCATCGGAACATTTACGGCCGTTCTCTTGAGCGGTATTGGTACGGGCGTTGGCGTTTATCTTATGAGAAAAATCATAAAGAACGCCACGGGATAGCGGCTTCTTTGCGGCGCGATAAATCTCCGTACTCTGCGTTACGGTACGGGCTTCATCGTTCGACGTACTTAAAAGTACGACTCACTCTTCAGCCTGCACCGTGCCTTGATTACGAAAATTTTTCTTTGCCGCTGTATCTAAATTAACAAAAGAGAGTGTAGGTAAGAATAATAATTGATAGTACGATGAGACGATGAAATGAAAAAACCCGAATTAAAAGAATCTCAGAGTAGACAGGTGAACACATATGTAGAGCTGTGGCACGCTTCTATCGTATTTTTGGAAAACGGTATGGCAAACCCCAAGGGGTCTACTTATCAATACATGGCGAGTTTAATATTTGCGGCATTCACCTTGGAGGCGTATTTGAACCATGTAGGATATCTAGGGAAAGAAAAAATTTCTTCTTGGGAAGATTTCGAGAAGTTATCGCCTAGAAAAAAACTTAATAAAATATTATATAAATATAATATTAATCAAAATAAAAGCGAGCGTCCTTTTGAAACCATAGAAAAGCTCTTCGATTTCCGAAATGATTTGGCGCATGGAAAGTCTGTGTATATGGAAAAAGAAGAGCTTGTTTCGTGGAAATCTCAAGAAGAGAGTCTATTAGGTCGTACAGTAACACTTAAAACAGAGTGGGAAAAATACTGTAGTGAAGAAAGTGCGGCTGAGGCAAGAGAAGACGTCGAGAAAATTATGCTATTAATAGATGAAGAAGCCGGAACGCCTGAAAACCCTCTATTTAACAGTGGCTTGGGTTTTCATTCAATAGAACCTGCTGAATAACTTATTTATCTATAGTTTGCCTACCCCCCACACTCCCTTAACCGTCTCTTTGCAGCTCGGACACGTGCCATTACTTAGGCGCATCTCTCTGACGGCGAAGCCGTGGCGTTCGATTACCATCTCATTACACCCGGGGCAGAAGGTCGACTCACCTTCGTCGTCCCTGTGGAGGTTACCGCTATAGACGTACTTTAATCCTTCACTTAAGCCTATCTCTCTTGCGCGGCGAACGGTCTCAGCGGGTGTCGGCGGAAGGTCGGTCAGCTTGTATGTTGGGTAAAAGGCACTAACGTGCCAAGGGATATCTGTACTAAGGTCGCTTATCCAGCGGGCGATGGAACGAAGCTCCGCCTCCGAGTCGTTAATGGTCGGTATGATGAGCGTCGTTACCTCTACCCATATGCCGAGGGCTACCATGCGCTCTATGGTATCAAGGACGGGTTGGAGCTTTGCGCCGCAGAGTTTCCTGTAGGTCTTGTCATTGAAGGTCTTCAGGTCCACGTTTGCCGCGTCGAGGAGACCGTCCATATCGTTCAATGTCTCTTCGGTCATATAGCCGTTCGTCACGAATATGTTCTTGAGCTTTGCCTTGTGCGCAAGCTCCATTACGTCGCGCGCATACTCGTAAAATATCGTCGGCTCGGTATATGTATATGCAATCGTCTCTGCGCCAAGGGCTGTGGCCTCGGATACGATCTTATTCGGCTCTCTATAGATGCCTTCTATTGGAGCGTTCTTACCTACCTGAGATATCGCTGCGTTTTGGCAATGGAGGCAATGGAAGTTACACCCAGCCGTTGCGATGGAGTAAGAAAGAGAGCCCGGCAGAAAGTGAAAGAGCGGTTTCTTCTCTATGGGGTCAATGCCCGCGGCGATGACGCGCCCGTAATTTAGGCTCGTAAGACGTCCATCTATGTTTTCACGAACGTGGCAGATGCCTCGACGACCTTCGGCTATCTTACATCTAAAGGAGCATAGCGCACACTCGACTCTCCCATCTCCGAGTGGGCGCCAAAGGCTCGCTTCCCTATGGTCTGCCGTAGTGTTACTCAAAGCCTATCACCTCTGCCACAGTACGCGCGCTATCTTTACGTCGTCGCTCCACTTATACTCGATAGTGCCGCTGAAGGCCTTGTGTATTATACGCCCCAGCATCTGGGCGAACTTATCGGTCGTAGTCGTTATCTCTATCGAGTCGCCTACGTTCTTTATATCAATTATTCTTTCGAGCGGGTTGTTGTTCATTGCGCGGGCTTCTTTGTTCTTGACGAGGTTCATTATCTCGTCCCTGTGCTCCTTTAAAAAATCCCCCTTGAGCGTTACGTAACCGCCAGCGAAGCCGTCCTTTATCTTTTGACAGGCCGGGCAGGTAAGCTTCTTCAGGGTCGCGTCTACGGCAGACCCCTCCTTTGGTAAGGCCCAACGTTTGTTCTTGTAAATGGCCGAACACTTTACACATACGCCGCTACCGCCCGATACGGCCTTTGAGAGATATGAGTCCTTCTCCGTATCTATCGCCTTCTTAGTAGTGCTTCTCGAATATCCGTTAGATCCTTTCATAGGCAAGCCTCCTTAGGTAAGCTGTTAGTAGAAACTACTTATATTATACTACACTTATACTAAAAAAGGGCTACCCTTTTTGGGTAAACCCTCTGCGTAATTGTCGGCTCTTCTTAGAAGGCTCATAGGAGATACCTTTTTTATCGATATATTCGTTGAAATATAGCTAAAAAAACGGCCAAATAGCTCTAAAACCCCATATTTTCGGTATTTAATGGGCCTTTTATAGACAAAACCCTCGTTTTTTTCATTTATTGCCGTTTTACCGTTCTTTTTGACCGTTTTTAGCCATTTTATGGCGTTTTTTAATACCCACCAAAAGACCTGTAAAAAATGGTATTATATTTTTTGGCAATTTTTAACGGCTTCAGATCTATTTTTAGCTGTTTTACGTTTATTTTGTGCAAAAATTACCATTATTCTGGAATCGTTCTATCGCATTTTATAGGTGTTTTGGGCTATTTTTTGTCGGTTTATGGCTATTTTATGAGTTTTGCCGCGATTGTCGCGACATGCCTTCCCTGAAATCTTGCTGCTGAGAGTTCATTTTTACTCGGTTCTCTCGATCCGTCGCCTCCGGCTATGCCTGCTATGGTCGATGCGCCGTATGGCGACCCGCCCGTTATCTCGTCTGTGCGCATCTGCCCGTCGAAGGTATACGGCAATCCCGCTATGAGCATGCCATGGTGTAGAAGCGTTATGTGAAAGCTCAGTATAGTCGACTCTTGACCGCCGTGTTGTGTGTTAGATGAGGTGAAGACACTTCCGACCTTGCCGACAAGCGCTCCCTTTTGCCACAAGCCTCCCGTTGAGTCGAGAAATTGGCGCATCTGTGCGCACATATTACCGAAACGTGTCGGAGTACCGAAGATTATAGCATCGGCCTCTTCAAGATCGTTGAGCGTTGCGACCTCGATATTATCCATCGCCTCTTGTGCTTCAGTTGCGCCCATTTTTTCGAGTACCTCTGCCGGCAGTGTCTCAGGTACGCGTCGAAGCACGGCCCTGGTATCGTCGACCTCTTCTATGCCCTCTGCCACGGCTCTTGCCATGGTGTGAATGTGTCCGTACATGGAGTAATAGAGAACGAGAACCTTCATCGTTATGCCTCCTTCTTAAAGAGTATTTAGGTAAGTAAAAAGACCTCTACCTAAACATTAGCAGAGCTGAAGCGACTGTCAAGGTGTGACCTACTCAGCGCATAAGACCTTGACTTAATGGCTCTTTTTAAGTATACTTCTTTACTTATCGCAAGGCTCTTATCTGCGATAATATGGATGAAAGATTTTTAAGGTCAGGGGGTGGATTTATTGTCAGAGGTTAGGGTATTTGACGA
>DAOVKH010000002.1 GCA_030631875.1 Deltaproteobacteria bacterium
GCATAGCCGCTATTTTCTCCATCTTTATAAACCTTGATAAAATATTCCGCAGAATATGTCGTGGCGCCAGGACCGGCCCTATCCTTGGCATACAAAAATATAATAAAAGGCCTGGTCTCTCTAAAATTGCGATCCTTATACGCAATGAATGTTGGGCTATTAGTTACATATCTTCCCCCAAACTCCTCCAAAACAACTTCCTTCTTTTCCTTAAAATCATATGAAGCCAGCACATAGTCAGACGGTTCTTTTTTGTCTCCAATATAAAAAATCTCGTCAGGATCAACATGTGCATACCTCAGTATTCGACTATACCTCAGTTTAGAGAAGTCAACCCCTGCGACAAACGTGTTTGTGCTACCTAAGGGCGTACGCGTTGAGAAGATATGTTTTTTATTCACAAAAGCTACCTTCTTAGTTGCTTCTGATAAAGATGGCATAAAAACAATCACCAACATAAGTAACCATATATACTTCCTCATAACATCCCTCCTCTATTTCGGTTTCGAATCATCGTACTTCTCCTGCCAAGACGTACCAGCCAACCATTCCTCCTCACTATACGTAAAGGTGAATTCTTGCGTACCCTCTTTCCCCTTCCATGTCCAAGATCTTGAACCTATCCCGGCTGCTTTTCTTATGGTAAGTCCATAGTTAATGGCAGTCATGGTTTTCACAGCGTCAGCACGAACTGTAGACTTCGTTTTCTTGTATTTTTTAAGGAGTACTGGCCAAGGATCCGCATCAAACCCGCCAACCCAGGCCCCCTCCTTGTACGCACCAATCCCCTTTGACAACACATCCTTCTCATCGTCCGTATAACATTTTCCTTCTTCTTTTTTGAGGTTTTTCCCGTCTCTTTTTACTATGCGCGGGAAGTAGGTATCCACACACTCCTCCGGCTTAACAGTTTTTGTATAGTGATTCTTTACAAATGCACGATAAAAGCCCTCCCCCCAGCCTACTTTGTTTGACCAGCTGGCAAACCCTTTCACCCCATCGTCAGGTATATATAGATTGTAAGATTCGAGTTCTTCGGCCTTAGCTCCATACTTATATCTGTTCTGTATCTGGCTAAACCCGATACTGCCACGATTATCATAAGCACCAAGAGTTATGCGGAATGGAACACTATACCCCCAATGACCGTATGCTCCGGTCTCTTTGTTTACCCATGGCCTCAGAATGTCCCTCCTCGTTACGCTTGTCCCGCCAACGTCGTTGATCTTCTTTAAGATTTCGTCGGTGAGCGTCTCTTTAAGCTCGTCCGCACCAATTTGCAACCAATCCTCAAACTTAGAGTGGGCGTTGTCAGCCTTACCGTCGCCGGGGTATTTATTGACAGCCGCAATATAATCATCCCAATGCAGTTTTATCTTGGCGAGTGTGCCTTCTCCAACCAGACCGTCATCGCTAATGTCATCTCTCTTCTGCAGTCTTTTAACAGCTCTATCCGTACCCGCCCCGAATACCCCGTCAACGGTAACAGCAGTGCCCCTGACCCCAAAGGTGCCTGACGTTGAAGTGGCTATGTTCTCCGATATTCCGATCATCCTGAGGAACGTCTGCAGCATCTTCACGTCGTCGCCCTTCATGCAGCTCGAATTATCCCCATTTCCGCAACTCGTCCCTTCTATTTTCAATACCCGGCTCTTCATCTTCCATTTGATAGTATGGTTCACGGTCTTACTGGCATCATTATTATCATACCCAATGGTGAGCTTGAGGGATATGGTCACGTCGAGGTTAGCTAGCGCAGCCCCTTCCCAAAAGACCTCCGTAATCCCTGCTCCGGATGGATTGCCGGAATACTTCACTGCGTCGGACTCATATCCTTTATAGAACTTCCCGTCCGTGGCGGACCATTCGTACTTAATGATATTTAAACCTGACACATTCACAGCCGGTACAACAAATTTAACCCTCATGCCCGCAAGAGGCATGAAAAAGAAGTCATCGTTATCAGCACGGTCACCACGCATGGAAACCTCGCTTCCGTTATCCATCATCCTGTATTTACCTTGAATATCCTCCCTGAGCGCCACAACCGTAACCGTCTTGGTTGCCTTCACAGGGTCGAAACATTTATTGCAGGCAACGTTAAGCTTTACTTCATAAGAACCCGGAGTCGTAAACATAATACCTGACTCAGCACCGTAACGCTTCAGTCCGCCGGCGACCCACTGATAATTAAGATCCCCGCAACCAGAGGCCGATGCCCTAAGCTCAAGCGGCGTGGATACCGATACGTAAACGACACCGTCGTTAAAGTTATTTCCGCCTATGGAGGCTGAGTTGATCGTAACGGCCGTCTCGTCCGAGTAAGGCGCACAGGCATCAGTATCAGGATCCGGATCTTCTGCTCCGCCGCCGCTACCGCCGGTGATTGTCATAAGCTCATGTTGCGTTCCGTCGGATGCCACACCGTCTTCAAAGAACGGCACCGTGGGCGAAGACTCATCTGTCGGCGGCTCACCTGGCAACGGAGCAGGCTCGGTGCAGGCAAGTATCGGCGTATTTTCACAGAGACCGGTACTGGCAACACAAGCGTCTGTCGTACATGTAAGTGAATCGGAACAAGTCTTTTCAAAGTATACACATTCATTATTAAAGCAACCACCATAACTACAGAGGCTGGAGCTATAACACTCATAGGCATATTGACAGCCCGCGCAATTTGCCTTCACCGTTGCCCTATTATCAACACACTCCATGCAGGGTTCGAGTCCATCGCCTACTTCGCACGTCTCACCGCAACCCGCTATGGCCGTCCAGAGAAGTAGGGGCTGACCCGTCGGGGCATACTCCTTACATTCGAGGCAGTTTTCTTTAGCACCCTCGGTGGTACACTCTCCACCGCAATTCTCCATATATACTTTCACTCCGTCGATACACTCCATGCACTGACCATCGCCGGTTATAGCACCCGTGCCTTCGCATTCCGGCTCCGGTGGCGGTGGTGGCGACGTAGTACTGCACGCTATCGGTGTTATGGGCGAGCCACCGCCACCGCCACCGCCACCGCTACTTTGGCTGTCTCCATCACCATCACCCCCGGAGGTGCCACTACTCGACGAAGAACTGCCGCTGGAACAGCTACCTCCAAAATTAAGAGATAAGCTCGCACTCTTAGATGCTGATCGCTCGGCCGAGGTACTCGGGCAGATCACGTATTTACCCCTCACTGATATCGGCGAACTGCAACCACCGCCGCCAAAGCCCGAGACCTCAGCAAAGAGGGCGTTAATTGTACTCGTATTAAGGGCGTTTACGATATTCCTGTTATCATAGCATGCGTATGCTTGGCCGTCTTGGGCAAAACCTTTTGCCGAATCTTCGCCAGAAGATTCGTATGACGCCACCTGCTCTACCGCTCGGCGCGTAATCCTGTACGGCACGGTCACCACTTGCATGGCCTCAAGGCGGTCGGGCAGGACATCTCTAAAGACCTCTATATCATAGTCATCGTAGCTTGTGGGGAAGCTCAACTCAACGTCGAATAGCGCGATCAGGCCGTAATTGGTGACCGTGAACTCACCGCTCAAGAACTCGCCGGGCGCCATATCGGGTACGTTCAGCCCCGCAGGCTCGATAATCATTACCGGTGCCAGCACATTGGTCACGAACGTCTGCGTTATGTTAATCTCATAGGTGTCTTCAATCGTTATCTCAGTAACGCTCCACTCGATGTCGATGAGGTTGACCTCCAGAGCCACAGAGACAACCCTCGTAATGCCCGGCTCTATGACGAAGGTACCGGAGTACGGCACGTGGTTAGCGGCCGATACGTTATAAGTGTAACGCCCCTCAGGTATGTCGAGCTGTGCGACCGTACCATCGGCATCGGTCGTAAGAGTATACAGAAGCTCATACATCTCCTGATGCTGGAAGGTGATTCTGGCGTTCGGCACGTCCTCTATGAACTCGTTCAAGACGTCGAAGACCACATTACCGACGGCATTGGAGGTAACGCTCGCTTGAATATTATAGGTATACGTTATGTGATTATCCGAGGTTATCTTTATCCAATCGTCGTATACACCCTGCTCGAGTGTCTCCCAAGGCTTCAGGAGTACGCCGACAGTAACACTATCGCCAGGGGCTATATCGCCAATCTCAGGAGCAATGGTAAGCACCATCCACGCAGTAGAGGGCGGCGTAAGCACAACGTTCTTGAGTGCCACGCGACCGGTATTCTTTATCGTAAAGCTCGTTATCTTCTGCGTACCGCGAACAAGGCCTGTATCAATATAACTCGGCGAGGTCTTTATGAGCGCTATGGGGTCCGTCAGAGTTATGTTGGCATTTATAACCTCACTTGCACCCTCGATCGTCGTAATGGTGAGCTTGGCCGTAGGATTAACGACAGCGGCATCGGAGGCCGTAAACCTGAGCGTTACATCCCTCGTCTCACCGGGCGCAAGAGTTGGAGCTAAGTTAAGCACCTCGACCGTCAACCCCTCGGAGCCCTCTACCGTATAGGCAGGTTCAGTGAAGGTCAGCGTCCCTTCGCCGAGATTCCTGAGCTTTAATGAGACATTAAAGGGGCTATTCCTAATCAAACCGAGGTTATATACCGTCGAAGTCGCATATAAGCCCACGACATCGAACTGCGCCTGAACCGTCCTATCGCCTATATCCGGATGCACGGCCCATATGCTGTAAGTCCCTGCTTCGTTGGCCTCGGGGATAAAGGTATAACTGAAATTGCCGTCCGCGTCGGTTGTAAGGTCGAAGAATCTGTCAAAGCCCTTAAGGCTTATACCGAGCTTAACCGATACGTTTGCGGCCACACTCTCATCCAAGCTCTTCTTTGCACTACCGGTTATAAGGATTGACTCACCTTGCAGATAGACCTTTTTCTCACTTACAGCCGTCGCAGAGTATGGAACCTCGGCTATGGCCGCCACTACGGCAAGGGTCATGCCCGGAGCCGTAACCTCGTCCGCTTTATTATAATGGTAATAGGTATTCTCTATTATCGCCTCTATGACGACACGACTCGGAGCCGAAACCGGAACCGTAAAGGTTACGGGAGCTGTCAGAAAACTCTCGCCCGGAGCCAGACGGGCAACGGCATAGGAGCCGACATTTATAACACCACCTGTGCTTTGATTAAGACGGCCGGTTGCCAGCAGGTTACCGTCCTCATCCCTTAAGTTGACCCTTACCTGGCTGGTCGGACCGTAACCTTGCTTCGTCAAAAACTCCATCTGGGCACTTCCGAGGTTGTTGACCTTAAGCCTGACACTCGCAGCCCCTCCTCTTACGAATGGCTCATTATATACCTCAAGCGATGTGGAGGAACCTACGACATCAGCCGAAGAGGTCTTTATCATCTTAACTGTTGTACCCGGTGCCGTATCGAGAGTAAGTGTCGTCAACACCGCTACCGTCGACTGAACGCCGAGTGTAGTTGCCACGACCTTCTCTATTGTGCGGTTTCCAAGGGCATCTACTATAAACGACTGACTCAACGTACTCGCCTCTGCCGAACCAACCTTGGTATCTATCGTTGAGACCAATACCGCATTAGCACCGTTATTGGTAAATTCAATTATAAGGGTCTCAAGAAGGCCACGTTTAAGTAGCGTACCTTCGGCGAGACCGAAGTGCATATCCGGCAGCATTACCTCCTTTATCGGACTCTCATTGTTGAGGTTATCGACCGCCGATATACCGTACGTTACCTCACCACCCGCGTAATAACCGTCTGTAAATTCCAATATGCTCACAGGGTCGGCATTTACCCTACTGCCACTGCGGTATATGAAATATCCTTTATCGGCATCAACGGACGCATTCCAGCTTAAGGTTGGTTTGCCATCGTCTATTATGGTGAGATTTAAAGTGCTTACCGGAAGCACGGGGAAGGTTATATCAAGTGTATCAGAGACAGTACTTTCGTTACCCAAAGCATCGAGTGCAGTTACGGCGTAGAAACGTTTTGTCGAGGACGGTGTCGGATCGACGGCCTCCGCTGTAATAGACTCAGACACATGCGCCAACATTGAAACGTTCGTTATCTCACCATCATATCTATAGAGCCTATAAGAAGCCGCCCCGTCTACAGCTACCCAAATAGCCTCTACACCATTACCGGTAAGTTCAATGGCAGTCATAGTCGGCGCAACGGGAGGCGTTCTGTCGGATATAGCCGTTACCTCTTCACTGCCTGCGCTCTCACTTTCGAGAAGCCCAACAGAGGTAACGTAATAATAGTAAGTACCGTCCGTACTCGGAAGGTCTCTGATATTCGTATCAATAAAGCCTCCGACAAATGCGAAAGTCGATTCTCCGTCGGTCTTTCTGTAAAGGTTATAAGAATCCGCCCCTGCTACCGCGTCCCACGTAAGGTTGATACTGCCGCCCTCAATGGGTTCAGCCGTAAGGTTCAAAGGTACGGACGGTGGCGGAGGTATATCTGTGTAGAGGAGTATCTCGCCGCCGGACAATACTGTTGCCCCCTCATTACCCAAGACGTCTTTGGACTCTACGAGCACAAACTCTGCCATGCCGTCGGCAAGCCCTGCGAGGTTGAGCACTGCCGTACCACTTATCCTACTCGCGTCTAAAGAAATATCTGTAAGTAGGGTTACGGACTCTGTCGAGTCTTTAATCTCAAGTATTGGCTCAAAGCCTTCCGCAACCGCTTCATTAAAGGTAAAGCTCACCTCTACGGAAGATTCTGTCAGATGTATCAGTTTAAGCGGTGATGTTATGGTCAGTACCGGGCCGCTCACATCTATCGTTATCGCCTCATTACTTTCATTGCCACGATTACCGACGATATCCTTACCCGAGAATTTATAGGTCGTAAGGCCATCGGCAACCGAAGAGGTTACGCTAAATGTTCCTTGATAACTTGTATCGGCTATCTTGCTTAAAACAACGACTATCGGAGATCCGCTCGCAGGCTCAAGGCTAAAGAACGGGGTCTCCAGAAGAGGTTCGCTTACATTAAATGTAACGGTAACGCTACCAACCCCTGTAAGAGCAGCTGTTCCATTGGTCGACACAAAGGCCAGATCAGATAGCGTCGGCGGAGCCCTATCGGAAGCAACTGTCGCAACATTAGATATGACACTCTCATTATCGGCACCATCGAGTGCGGTAACGACGTAATACCTTAAGTCGTCGTCTGCCGGTATGTGCTCTTTTAATAGATACTTTATAGGCGTTGAGTTGACCTTACTAACGCCTGCGTCGTCTATAGACGTAATGGTCGACGAACTCTCATAAAGATTATAGCCTGTCGGCACCTCACCTGAAGGTGCATCCCACGAAAACTGAAGCACGCCTGCAGAAAGGGGTTGGACCATAAGGTTCAACGGCGCATCCGGAGCGCCGCTATCAACTATAACCAACGTTGCCGAACTAAAAGCGCTTTCGCCGCCTCTATGCTTAGACTTTACGGCCAAGGTATTATTACCTTCGACCAATATCACGGAGTTAAATGTAAATAAACCGTCGGCCGATACGATGGCCTCGTCAATGACTGCTCCATTGACCTTTAGATATACCGTCGTATAGAGCGGTGCATCACCGGTTACGGTAACAATCTCTCCGGAGTTCACATATCCATTCTCCGGGGTCATTATAGAAGGCACGGCGGGTGGAGCAAGACTCACTATGACCGTAGTAATAAGTTCGGTCGAATTGCCGTGCTCATCATAGGCAACGACCTTAACGACGTGGTTGCCGTCGGTCGTATTGATTATATTCCAGTCTATTACTGCCGTTCCACCAAGGACGCTATCGACGACAAGTATGTCATCAATATATATATCTATCTCGCCCATCTCGCTCTCATAGTCCGAGGCCTCGACAATAATATTAATCGAAGCGTCGCTTATTACTTGGTTTTCCGTAATGCTGATAAAGTCTATCTCCGGGCCGTTAGCGTCCGACCTCGGCGTTACGCCTATACTCTGGGTACCGACACTCTCTACACCAAAGGTATTTATTGTCGTTACAACGTACTGGTAAGTACTCCCGTTCGTAAGTCCGCTCTCTGTGAATGAAGTTCCGGGCACACTTGCGACTAACGTCTTCTCCGATAAAACAATGCGATATACATTATAATGGTCTATATAAGAAAGATGGGGCGTAACCGGAACGCTCCAATTTAAAAGAACTTCCGCGCTACCGGCCTCCACCGTAAGGTCTGCGGGGTTCGGAAGTCTTGTTACCACCTTAATTGCCGCACCGCTACTCTCGTAGTTCTCATCCTTTGTCGTAACCTTAAACTTATAGAGCGTATCGTCTGCAAGACCGGTCTTTTTATAGGTGAAGATGTCCACCCCTATAGACGTTCCTTCGCCGTAGCCCTCACCCCCATCAAAATACAGTATCTGATCCACAAGGTCGTTCGTTGAGTCTCGGCTCTCCCTCCAGTTAATCGTGATAACATTGGCCTCTTCTGCACTATAAGCGGCTGTTGCCCATAAGCCCGTTACATCCTCAGGGGCTACAGTGTCGGTTGGAACTGCAGATACAGTATTGACACTTGAGTAGGAGTTACTGCTCCCGTCGACCGGAACGATTGCAAAGTAATATGTCACACCTTCTATAAGACCGTTTACAGTGTAAGTCTTTGTGGTACTGCTGACGGTCGCTGTATAGTTCAGGGTCGTTGAATCATTAAAGTCAGATGTCGAGTAATATATACGATAGTAGGCAAGGTCACTCGTCTCTATGTATGTCGGCCACGAGAGTGTAACCTCCGTACCCGAACCCTCACCGTCTGCCTCAAGCACGCCCTCAGCAAGTGAGACCGGAGCCGATGCGTCGTATGTTATAGAGATAGCGCGCGTTGCGATATTACCAAGGGCGTCGAGGGCATTAAAGGTAAATATAGTCGGTATGCCCTCGATAAGGGTTACCTCATAAGACCATGTAGTCGCAGTATCGGTCGGATCGATTATAGTAATGCCGTTGAGAATTACAGTAATTCCTGCGTCCTTGGTGCCGGATATGGTCTGAGTCTGCGTAGAGGACGGGTTCACGTAACCGGTAATCTCAAATACCGGCGGAGTCGTATCAAGGGTTATCGACGTGGTCGCAGGCTCGGAGTAATTACCCGCCTCGTCTATCGTCGATACATTGATTATATTTTCACCCTCTGCGAGTGGATAATCAAACGACCATGTACTCTCGGAATCTATCGCTACCCGTTCTTTACCGTTTATAGATATAGCCGTCGCTTCATCTGCGGGCTTCGTACCGCTAATTGTCTGGGTTGTAATGTTTGTCGGTGTTGTAACACCATCTATCGTCGGTGATGCCGGAGGAGTTATATCAACGACAATAGAGGTCGATGTCTCTTCGCTTTGGTTACCTGCCGCATCTTCGGCCTTGACCATTATGGTATTCACACCCTCGGTAATCCCAGTCACACTCACACTCCAAGTCGTCGTCGTTGGATAACTCACCTCACCGACAATTCCAAGAGTAGAGGTAACGATGACTGCCTCGCTATCCTCGCTCTTCGTGCCGGTGATGGTTTGGGTTGTATCATTCGTCGGCGAGGCAACAGGGTCTATCACAGGAAGATCGGGTACGGTCGCATCGTATAAAATCTCTATAGTCTTCGTTGCGATATTACCGAGTGCGTCGGCGGCACTAAAGGTAAAGGTCATGGGTAGACCCTCTGTAAGGGTTACCTCATAAGACCATGTGGTCGCCGTATCGGTCGGATCGATTATAGTGATGCCGTTGAGCACTACGATAATTCCTCCGTCTTTAGTGCCGGATATGGTCTGAGTCTCTATAGGCGACGAGCTTACATAATCACTAATCTCAAAGACGGGCGGCGTTGTATCGAGGGTTATAGTTGTGGTCACAGGTTCGGAGTAGATACCCGCCTCGTCTATCGTCGATACATTGATTATATTTTCACCCTCTATGAGCGGATAATCAAACGACCATGTGCTCTCGGCATTTATCGCCACCCGCTCTGTGCCATTTATATATATGGCCGTATCTTCATCTGCGGGCTTCGTACCGCTAATAGTCTGAGTTATAAGATTCGTCGGCGTCTCCACAACATCTACCGTCGGAGAAGCAGGAAGTGTAGTATCGACGACAAAAGAGATAGACACCTCTTCGCTTTGGTTACCTGCCGCGTCTTCGGCCTTGGCCTTTATGGTGTTTACACCCTCAATAATCCCAGCTACAATCACGCTCCAAGTCGTCGTCGTTGGATAACTTACCTCTCCAACGGTTCCTGAAGTAGAGGTAACAATAATTAACTCGCTATCCGCGCTCTTCGTACCGTTGATGGTTTGGGTTGTATCCTTGGTCGGCGAATCAACAGCATCTATCGTAGGAATAGTCGGCGCAGTCGAGTCGTATGTGAACGTAACGGAGGCCTCCGCGCTATTATCAAGGATATCGGTTGGGTATATGATTATTGTATACGTGCCGTCACTCAAGGACGTATCGGGTGTAAATACAATCGTATCGGGTGCTACATGAGACCACGTTCCCGAGATTACCGAACCACCTGATTCAAAGACACTCGCATCACCATAGGTCGTAACAAAGTCTATCGTTGAATCGTCTTCAAGGGTTATGGTAACGCTATCTACCGTTGTATTTATAAGCGCACCATCAAGTGGTGAGGAGCTTTTAATGGTTGGAGGCAAGAAGTCGTCCAAACCCTTCTTATAGAGGGTATCTACCACTACGTCGTCAAGGGCGTTATTCCATATACCGAGTTCATCTATAAGACCCCTGTGGTACATATCGGAGACCCTTCCAATCTGTAATGGGGTATCCTCAAATACAATCGGGGAGTCATAGGTGACCTCTGACTTAACCTTACCGTCGATATATATCTTCGATAAAGAGCCGTCGTAGGTCCATACCATGTGATGCCACTCGTCTTTAGGGAAGACGTAATCGATTGTAACTTGATCATGCCAGCCCGACTCTGTATTGAATGCGACCCAAGGTCTGAAAGGCGCGCCGTCTGTCCCCAACCAACCATACCCAACGTGTATGCCTGTGTCCGGATAAATACCATTAGATAGAATGGTTGCCTGACTTCCGTCCCCTGCAACCCTCACCCATGTTGAAACAGATATAGCGGAGAAGGTCTCGCCTAAAGCGGGAACGCCCACGTATTCACCCGTTCCGTCGGCTCCATTGAAGCTTCCGGAGTAATTACCCCCCTTAGCGTTGATATCGAATCCTACACCACCGTAACCCTTACCGTGATGACCATTACCAGAGGCGTCGTTCCAATCGCTATCCATGTGATAGAGTGCTATAAGGCCGAGCTCGGGCGGCGCCGACCCGAAACTTACGCTCACCGGCAGGGCGTATGTAGAGGTTATGTCGCTATTATCGCCCGGCATAGATACACTAACCGGAAGACCATAGTTGGAGGTGAGGTCGCTGTTATCGCCCGGCATGGATACACTCACCGGAAGACCATAGTTGGAGGTAAGATCGCTATTATCGCCCGGCATCGATACACTCACCGGAAGGGCGTAGCTCTCGGCACGAATATCACGCCCAAAGGCCGATAACGCCACGACGATAAAGATTACCACGATTAGCTTTATAAGACTGCGTTTCAATATACTCTCTCTTATCTCAAAACTCGCTCAAAGAAGGCGGTTTAAGGTTAACGACAACTACATCTTTTAGATCTGCGCGATAACCTCTTTACCGCTCTCGGTTATATAGACAACCTTTGAAGCTCCGCCCATCGTGGAGGAGACCCGTATCTTCTCGACCTTCTCGCCGTCGGCGTATATAGGGCCGCCGAGTGACGCAATAGGAGCGTCATACGTAACCGTTGCATGCAATATAGAATTAAAACCAGCCGGCAATGTTACGTCTATTACTACCGATGACAAATCTGACGTACCGCTTAGCGTGCCTGTAAAGGTCGTCGTCTCGCCCTTGGACGGCATTACCGTAATGGTAACTACTGTAGCGTCAGGAATATTTACGCCCTCCACCACAACACTGATTGGATTCTCCTGCTCAAAAGGCAGTTCCACATCCGGTATACCGTTTATAAGTGCCGTTGGTCTCTCTATTATATCGGTAGCCCCTATCTTCACTATCTTGACCGCAGGAAAGTTCTGCGGCAAGACAGGGTACGGTAAGCTTTCAGTTACTACCCCATTTGGACCATTGGTCAGATCTATGGCAAAGGCCTCCAAACGCACACGCCCCCAATGACCACTACCGCCATCTCCATACACAACGTTCCCGCCTCCTTGCCCTCTTGCTTCAATTAGACCACTGCCATTTATAAGGTTCGCTATTAGCCGCACAGCACCACCGCTTCCACCGCCGCCGCCACTTGTACTCCAGTAAATTCTGGCCATACCCAGCCCTCCTCTGGCGAGGATAGAGCCGTTGATCGTTATATCGCCGGAAGAGGCTATAAGTATAGCGCCTCCTCCACCACCGCCGCCGCCGCCTCGATCACCATTAGTACTCGCCCCTCCCGCTCCGCCGCCGCCCGAGCCACCTATAAGAGGTACTAGCCTTTCATTAGCATAAACAACACCTCCACTACCACCCGGATAGCTACTGTAACCTACCCCATTAACCCCTACAATTCCAAAGCCACCGCCACCGCCACCGGCGGCATAACTTTGATCCAACCTACCTGCACCGCCACCACCGCCGCCGATACCTTCACCCCTCAAACCGTCTTCTCCTCTAAAACCTCCATCTCCACCATCGCCGCCGCCCGGACCGCCCATGCCGCCAGTCGTATCACTACCATTCTTTGCGCTGACAGTAATCGTTCCGTCTATCAGAACATCGCCGGTTGCGAGTATGGTAACCGGCGTATTATCGGCGTTCTTATTGAAGCTGACAGTCACGCCGGCGGGTATGTTCACGGCCTTAAAATGAAAGACCCCGCCATCGGGCATATCAAGGGCAATATTTTCTGTAGGATTAAAGACTCCGTCAGCCCCTGTACTGCCACTAATGAATGCGGCCTGAGCCGTATGGGCCGAGAAGATTAAAACCATAAAGACCAATAAAAATACAAGCGACTTCAACAGACCCTTATTATTCATCTGCGTAACCTCCGTTATTTTAAAAGACAATAGATTTTTATTTCTTATTTTATTCTTTATTTAAAGACACTTTCCATATATACAATACGACGAACGACCTCACTCATCCTCACAACCTAAAGGAGAAGAGAAGTTTGTCTTAAAGTATAATAGATGGCGTTATTACGAAGAACGTTCGAAGAAACGAAGGTGTGGTGGTAATGGAGTGCGGTAAATATTGACAGCACGTACGGAATAATAGAGCACTAAGAAGAACCCACCACGCTGATCTTTAAAACTTCGTTTTTACGTAAAGTACGACGTACAACCCATCTCCTATATCTTAAAGATGAAGACTGCTTGCCTGTAAGACCTTATAAAAACAAATAGCCCGCCGATATCGGCGGGCTATTAAAGTAAAGACGCATGGTGTGTATCTGCTTCGGCAGCCCCTCTATCCATAGTTATGGACAGGTAGCTTTGCGTCCCCCGGTCTCCCGGAGTTTGCCCTTATCGATAATGTCATATATCTATATAACAGACTCCTTAAGTAACACCTATGAGGATAAAGTGTCAAGGATAAAATATATTTTTCTCGCTCTTTAATGGAAACTCCACCGTGCCTTAAAGAATCTACAGATTATCATGATTATAAACAACTCCGTATCCGTATAGAATCATAGAATAAAACGATAGGAATAAACGTTTCAAATACGCCTTCGATATTATTAATAACAGGGGCAGGTCAAAATAACGGCACTACCTGGCCTGCCTTCCCCCACAGAACCCTTGACTCTCAGAAAAGGCCATTATATGGGAATCGCCCAAATCCCCTATATCAGCCAAACTTACGCCCTTACCGGAGTTAGCACAATAAAGAAGAAAAGCTGAACTAAGAAAGGCCCGCCATTGGCGGGCCTTTCTTAGTTTGTTAAATGGTTTTTATCCGGTTTTTCTTTGCTTGGTTTCTTTATCTCGGTTAAGCTGAAAGCTTATGGCGGTGCAGAAAATATTACTGCTATGTAGCATACAAGAATAGAGGACTCAAAACAAGGAAAACAGGGACCCTACAGGGGAATAGTGAAAAATCAAACGGTTAAGAAGCTGGTGATTGACTACGGTGAGGTTCTTTTAGATGCGGATGACCGGTAATACCGTGGTCTTTATTATACCGGAGGGGTTGCCTTTCAAAGCATCTACGAGATATCCACAAAATTATCAGGGAAGAGCATATGGTTTTTACTTCAGCCTTGACGAACTCCATAGAGAAAATGTAAACTCAAAAGAGTTTCTGTCAACAGGATTATCCCTTTACGACGAACCATACGGACAGGTTAGATCGCTCTAATATTGCAGAACTAATAAAGGACTACCTACATAGCGATGAACGAAAACAGTAATGCAAGGATACTGATAGTAGATGACGATGACAGGCAGAGAAAGTTTAGCGCTACCCTCTGCCACAGACTCGGCTATGATGTCTTGACGGCGAACGACGGTAGCGTAGCCGTAAAGTCGGCTCCAATTGATATGCCGGATCTGATACTCATGGACGTCATGATGCCGATCATGAACGGCTTTGAGGCCACCGAGAGGCTCAAGAGTGATGAAAGGACCCGGCATATACCCATCATAATGCTCACATCTTTAGACAACAGAGATGACAGGCTTGAGGGCATAAAACGCGGAGTGGACGACTATCTAATAAAACCCTTTGACTCCGAAGAGCTCTTGCTCAGGATAGGGAATGCACTGAAGATAAAAAAATACCACGACCTCCTAAAGGACCAAAACGAAGTTTTAGAATCTATGGTGGCTAAACGTACCAAAGAGCTAAAGCTCAGTTACGTCGATACCGTTCTCAGGCTAAACCTTGCCGCTGAATATAAAGATAATGAGACAGGCGCCCACATTAAAAGGATCAGCTTTCTTTCAAGGGAGCTTGCCGAGACATTAGGTATGGACAAAAATTATGTAGAGACTATCTATTATGCCTCGCCCATGCATGATATAGGCAAGGTCGCGGTGCCCGACTCCATACTCTTAAAGCCGGGGGCGCTCACCGCCGAAGAATTTGAGGTAATAAAAACTCACCCCAGAGTAGGGGCGGATATACTCAAGGGCTCTAATTCTGCTATATTAAAGGTGGCCGAAGAGGTGGCCTTGACCCACCACGAGACATGGAGCGGTACGGGCTACCCGCAGGGGCTTAAGGGAGAAGAGATACCGCTTTCAGGGAGGATCGTGAATATCGTTGACCAATACGACGCCATGAGAAGTATGAGGCCCTATAAGACGGTACTCCACCATACGACGGTCGTAAAGATCTTGACCGAGGGTGACGGCAGGACCTCGCCAAATGACTTTGACCCAGAAGTGCTGGAGGCCTTTAAAAGGTGTGAGAGCAGGCTAAACGATATCTACGGCAGTGAGCGTCACTATATCAGAGAGGGTCAATCGTAAACGATCCGCACCTCTTCGAGATAACTCCTTAATGCGTCCAGACCTTCCTTGATCTTCTCGGCGTTCTTTACCTCTGCTTTTTTCTCAATAAGAGAGCAGTGATCCGCTATCACCGAAAGGCCCAGGCTTCCCCCTTCACCTTTCATCTTATGGGCGAGAGAGCGCACCTTTTCGTATTCTTCGCCTTCGAGCAGTTCATATAATGTCGCGATACTTTTACCTGCCCTTTCAAGAAAGCCAGGCACTATATCTTTAAAACCCTTTGGCACCGTGGCCGTAGGCCCGTCGTCAATAGGCGTTGTCGAGGCCGAGTCGGCAGGAAGGGCTTCCTCTTGCCTTTCTATAAGCTCTCCGCAGGTATTCCTGATTATGGCCCTTATAAGTTCGGCCTTTGTAATTGGTTTTGATACGTGCGCGGTACATCCAACGTCAAAGCACTTCTCTTTATGTTCCTTGAGGGCATGGGCCGTGACCGCGATAACTGGCGTAGGAGTAAGCCTTTTCTCGCTTTCATATTCGCGAATCTTTTTTGTAGCCGTATAGCCGTCCATCACGGGCATCTCCATATCCATGAGCACGATATCGTAACCTTCTTCTTGGCCATCTTTGCAACTCTCTGCGGCCGCAGCCTTAAACTTATCAAGCGCTTCAACGCCGTTTACCGCGGTCTCTACCTTATATGGAAAGTCCTTTAGGAAGTGAAGTATAATAAGAAGCACGTGCTCAGAGTCTTCGGCGACCAAGACCTTCAGTGGGCGCTTGTCCACGCACTCCTTCCTGCTTATCTTTTTAGATGAAACCGGCCCTAATATAGCGCCTCTCTTGTCTGTGGCGAAGCGCGCGTTAAAGCTAAAGGTACTACCCTTGCCTACCTCGCTATCGACCCGTATGTCTCCCCCCATGTGATTTACCAGATTCTTCACGATAGAGAGGCCAAGCCCTGTTCCGCCAAAGCGCCTTGCCGTCGAAGAATCACCCTGCGTAAAGCGATCGAATATCTTTTCTTTAACCGAATCAGGTATGCCCGGCCCGGAGTCCTTCATCACAAAGAGAAGGTTTACCTCGTCGCCTGAAGGCTCGGTGCTTTCATCCAGTGAGACGCTAAGGCTCACATATCCTTCTTCGGTGAATTTTACGGCGTTCGCCGTCAGGTTAAGTATCACCTGCTCAAGACGATGTCTATCACCGATAAGGAATGCGGGCAATCGTTTGTCAATATCGCAGGAAAACCCTATCCCCTTCTCTTTAACGAGAACAGTGGTTATGTCACAGACCGATTTAACGGCTTCGCACGGACTAAAGGGCTTTTTCTCCAGCTCAAAGACTCCAGCCTCGATCTTGACGAAGTCGAGTATATCGTTTACAAGGCAGAGCAGTGTATCCCCTGCATTACTGATTATACGGATATTGTCTTCCTGCGCCGCAGTAAGAGGGGCCTCCCTTATTATGGTACAGACGCCCTTTATGGCAGTTAAAGGGGTACGCATCTCGTGGGTCATGGTCGAGAGGAAGTCGCTCTTTATTCTTACCGCCTCCTCGGCCGCGATACGGGCCTTCTTTAACTCATCCTCGGCCTCTCTTCTTGCCGTAATCTCACGATAGGTTCCAAGAATGCCGTAAATATTGCCATTAAGATCTCTCAGTGGAATTTTACTTGTCTCCAGCCAAACTAAATCCCCTTCTTTTGTGGTCTGAGGCTCTTCGTAATAAAGCTTGGCCTCGCCTCTTTCCATTACACTACTATCGTCAACCCTGTATAGTGGCGCTTCATTTGCCCATACAAGGTCAAAATCATTTTTACCGACAATCTCCTCAGGAGAGTCGAGCCCGGCATCTTCGGCAAAACAAAGATTACAGCCAAGATAGTTGAGCTCTTTGTCCTTCCAGAAAACTCTGTTCGGAATTGTATTAAGTACAGCGTGAAGCATCCGTTCCGCGTTCTCTATTGCCTGAAACTGTGATTTTATTTTATCTGTTTGGTACGTAATTTTTCTTTTAAGTGTCCAATTCCACAGTAAGGTACCGGCCACGGCAAACAATAAAAGGATCCCTGCAAGAAAAGCAATAAACTCCTTGGTAAGCTTCCAACCATATTGGTCCAGGTGCACCCATTTTTCATAGATAGATTTTTTCTCAACAGGGCTTAATTCCGCCAGTGCTTTTTCTAGAATAGTCTTAAGTATGGGCCAGTCGCTGCGTGACGCAAAAGCCAACCTCGTAAAATATTCGGTCTCGCCGGCAATGCGCAGGTTCGTTATCCCTGTCTTCTGAATATAATATGAGGTCGTGGCTATATCATTAATAAAAACATCCACTACGCCTAAAGATACCTCTTTAAGGCCGGATTCAATATCGTCCACAAGATGAAGGTCTATCTCAGGATAATCGTTCTCAATGAACTCCTGCCATATATAGCCGGCTACCACGGCGACCTGAAGCCCATGGAGCTGCTCCATGGTATAGTCCTCCCGGCTTCCGGATCTTGCAAGAATTACACCCGGCAGCTCTATATGAGATTCCGCAAAAAGCATGTACTCTTCACGCTGCGGGGATTTTGTGGCCGCCCCGAGCATATCGACATTCCTGACCTTGGCCTCTTCTAAAACCTTCTTCCAACTCTTCAGGTTGACGACCTTTAACTCTACCCCCAATTTATCTTCAAGAATTACGGCGTAATCAGCAGAGATTCCTCTGTATTTGCCCTGGTCGTCAATAAACTCGATGGGGTGAAAGTCAGGGTCTGGTGCAAGGGTAATCACAGGATGGGCTTTAAGCCATTCAATTTCTTCCGGGGTGAAGTTGACACCGCCGTCACCGATCACAGGACTGCTTGCCGGTGCATTACCTGAAAAAAAGTTCATGCTAATCAGCAAAAAAATAAATAGAAATATCTTTTTAAAATTATTCATGAGATGGCTCTTTTTAATGTAATACTTTTCAGTGAAATATTAGCATCCTTGTAAGGTGAACCATTGGCCGCCGGTCAATATCTCATGTTGAGATAAATGCTGACCATAACATCTCCCGGCCCCTGCTATTCTCAAATTGTGGCTTGCGCCAATGCAGTTGAAAGCAAAGACTAAAACAACGAGCTTATCCGATAATTCTTCTGAGCCTCGGTATAAGGTCCTCACCTTTGAGCGGCTTAACGACAAAGTCGTCCGCGCCCATCCGGAATATGCTCTCTCTTGTCTCTGTCGTATCATCGCCGGTTATGATAACCACCGGTATCTCTTTAAGTTCGGATGTATTCTTTACTCGCTTAAGCACATCAAAGCCGCTCATGCCCGGCATATTAATATCAAGGAGCATCAGATCGACGGGGCTCTCTTCCATACCCTCAAGTCTTCCCAGCGCCTCTTCGCCGCTTGCGGCTTCAATTACGTCGACATCCATCTCTTCAAGTAAGCTCTTGAGTATCTCGCGTATGATCTCGCTATCGTCTACTATAAACATATTGGGCCTTCTGTACGGCAAACTCACGTAAAAGGCGCTTCCCTCTCCATAGGTACTCTCAAGGCGAACCTTACCGCCGTGCGCTACCACAATATCCTTGACCAACGGAAGGCCGAAGCCGGTGCCGCTCTCCCCGGCCGTGCCGTAGGTGGATGTCTTCTCTTCATACTTAAAGAGAGTATCGATACGCCCGGCTTCTATGCCTACACCGGTATCCGATACTACGATAGAATGGTCGTCCTTATCGGAAGAGGTCAGCCTTATGACATCTCCCTTACCAGAGAACTTTACGGCATTAGAGACGAGATTACCTACAACCTCAACTATCAGTTCTTTATCGACGTGCATACGCATATACCTTGGTACTTCATTGATGATATCGACCCCCTTGTTCTTTGCAAGAAGTCTATAGCTTTTTATGGACTCCTCGGTCATATCCCAAGCGCAAATAAAGTTACGTTTAGGCCTTATCTCGCCACCCTTGATCCTGTTGAGGTTAAGAATATCTTCTATAAGACGACTCATATCGTCACAGGTAGAGACCGCTTCTTGAAGGATATCCTTTATTAGCTTTGGATCCAGCCCGCCTTCTTCAAGTATCTCAAGGTAGCCGCGCACAACGTGAAGCGGCCCCTTCATATCATGCGAAACGAGCGCTACGAACTTGTCCTTTGCCGCAGTGGCATTCTCGGCCTCTTCTCTGGCCGCTCTGAGAACCTCTTCGGCCTTCTTCCTTTCGGTTATGTCAAGCTTGACCGCTACGAAGTGCGTGACCGCGCCGCTATCATCCTTTACGGGTGCGATATGCGCGGATTCCCAGTACCGGCTTCCGTCCTTCTTAACGTTAAGGAACTCTCCGTCCCATATCTCACCGGCAGTTATCGTCTCCCATAGCTTCTTGTACTCCTCATCGGTGGTATGGCCGGACTTTAAGATACTGGGGGGTTTCCCTATCGCCTCTTCATATGAATACCCGGTTATCTCGGTAAATTCAGGGTTGACGTACTCGATACTCCCGGTTAAGTCGGTGATCATAACAGCGGCAGGATTCTGCTCTACGACCCGTGAGAGCTTACGTATCTCTCCTTCGGCCTCTTCCCTAAGCGCGAGTTCCTTTACCACGCGCTCGTGCATTGAACGATAATCGCTTGCCCGGCGCGTGAGCTCACTTACATCCTGCATTACGAATAGCACTCTATAACCATCGCCTCCGGCAGCGGTCTTGACCGAACTTACGGTTACTTGTTTTACGCGTGTTGTTTTATTAGGGAGGCTTAGCGGCATGAACTTGCCGTGTAGCTGGGAAGAGAATATCGCCGGCGGTGCGCCGTTGAAAATATCCTCTATTCTGTGAAGGTATTGGGGCTTCTTAAATTCCGGGAAGTACTCATTAACATTGGCGCCGACTATTTTGCCCTTGTTTAAACCTGTCCACTCTTCAAGGGTTCTATTCCAAAAAAGCACCTTAAAGTCATGGTCAAGCACAAAAACACCGAGTGCTACTTGGTCGAAAGCGGAAAACTCTCTTAACTCGCCTTCAATGTCACTGTCCCTTTTCTTCACTCAAGACCTTTATTAACCAGGTCAATAGCGTTCATTAGACTATCAAAGGAACCCATCTCCATTAAATAGGCGAAGTCCCCCTCGACGAGTCGTTCGCTGACGTTGAAGTGAGTATTGACCATCAATATACCCGCTTCATAAGAAAAACCTTCACGTTTAAGAAGTTCAAACGCCGTATCTTCGGCATAATCGGGTATTGAGTACTCAAATTGAAGTTTGAGCATATTAGCCAGTGTTCCCATTATACCGTTTATCACTATATTCCCTATCTCGGCGAGTGTTGAAGACTTAACAGAGTCAAGCTCGAATGAACCGATCTCTTCGTTTGTTAGGTAGGCAACGAGCTTTACAGCACTCTCAATGGGCATAAGAAGCAAGACCGAACCTGGAAAAGCTCCACTAAAGGACTGACTCACGGCAAAGCATGTCTTATCGCCGTATTTGCTGAGTTCCTCCGTAATGTCCTTGAATTGAAATGTCTTCATTGACGGAACGGCGAGCGTTACTTTACTCTCGAGCATCTCATTTAGGCTTGCGGCCGCCCGCCCTACCCCGACGTTAAATAATTCTTTTAAGGTATCGACCTGATTATCTGTAAGTTTCATCTTTACCCCCTAAGCACCGAGTGCCACCTTGATCGCTTTTATAAGTTCGCCAGGGTTTGACGGCTTATTTACTACACAGGTGGCTCCCGCGTCTAGGCATTGTTTCTTTACGCTCTCCTGAATATCGGCCGTCTGGACTATAACGGGTATCTCTATATTCTTTTCCTTAAGCTCTCCTATGACCTCAAGACCGCTCTTACCAGGCATCAGCATATCAAGTATTATTACCTCAGGGTCTTTCTCGGATAAAAGCTCAAAACATCTTTCAGCATTGTCTGCGTCAATGGTCTCATGTCCCGCGCCATGCAATATCTTTGTAGTAACTTTTCTTGCAAACGACGAATCGTCTACAATAAAGATTAACGCCATATTCTGCACTCCCTTATGTATAGTTTTATAATTAAAAAAGGACCGTAGTAACGGATACCGGGTATTTTCTTGAACAAATTATTATAACACACAATTACACCTATTCAAGTGAAGCTGTGAGTTTTTAGTAGCTCTTCCAAGAGGAAACCCCTGAATTCGACGATTTCAAGGTCAAAGTGCGCCCATTAATTATACAACCCCACAAGCATCTCTCCCGGCAAACCTCTGACTCCTCCAAAAAGGCCCTTGTATGGAAATGGCCGGAACCTGCATAATTCGTCTGAATTACGGGCCTACCAAAGTCAGAGGGAAGTTGGAACTAAGAAAGGCCCGCTGTTGGCGGGCCTTTTATTTAATTTATCAGGTTGTTTTATTTGGTTTTTCTTTGCTTACTTTCTTTTTTTCTAAAAAGAAAGTAAGTGGCGGAGGGCATGGGGCTCGAACCCACAAGGGCTATTAACCCGGCGGTTTTCAAGACCGCTGCCTTACCAGTTAGGCTAACCCTCCACAAAGGTAGACGAAGATAATACCTCTTCGACGTCTAATTGTAAATATCTAAACGTATATTCTTTGAATATATTACTAAGGTTTCTCTATCTTCTCAAGCCCACCCATATACGGCCTCAATACCTCAGGCACTGTAACCGAGCCGTCGGCTTGCTGGAAGTTTTCAAGTATCGCCACAAGCGTACGCCCGACGGCCAGCCCACTACCGTTAATAGTGTGTACTAAGACGGGCTTCTTGCTACCACCTCCGCTATCATCCGGTCGATACCTTATCGCCGCCCTACGGGCCTGAAAGTCTTCAAAATTAGAGCAAGATGAAATCTCTCTGAAGGTATCTTGCCCGGGAAGCCATACCTCTAAGTCGTAGGTCTTTGCCGAAGAAAAACCAATGTCTCCGGTGCATAGCGTAACGACCCTGTAGTGAAGGCCAAGGCGTTTTAAAATTTCTTCTGCATTTGCCGTTAGTGCTTCAAGCTCTTCGTAGCTATCTTCCGGGGTTGTAAATTTAACGAGCTCTACCTTATTGAATTGATGTAAACGTATGAGACCCTTTACATCCTTACCGTAACTTCCGGCCTCTTTTCTAAAGCATGGCGTGTAGGCCGTGTACTTTATAGGAAGCTCGTCCAATATCTCTTCCCTGTGTATGTTCGTAACGGGAACCTCGGCCGTTGGGATGAGGTAGCTATCGATGCCGTCTATCTTAAATTGGTCGTCCTTAAACTTCGGCAACTGCCCTGTGCCTACAAAGCACTCACTCTTCACCATAAATGGAGGAAGTATCTCCGTGTAGCCGTGGTCGTTTATATGAACGTCTAACATAAAGTTTATTAAGGCTCGCTCCAGGCGCGCGCCACTGCCCTTTAAGAGTGAAAACCTTGCTCCGGCTAACTTACTTGCCCTATCAAAGTCGAGTATGCCGAGGGCCTCGCCTATATCGGTGTGTTCTTTCGGGGTAAAGGCAAAGTCAGGCTTCTTTCCGATCGTACGCTCAACACGATTATCTTCTTCACTCAGCCCAACAGGCACGCTCTCATGCGGCAGGTTAGGTATGGTGAGCATTATCTCCAAGAGTTTATCTTCACACTCGGCAAGCTTTTTATCTATTGCCTTTATCTCCGCGCCTACGCCCTGCATCTCTTCTATAAGTTTCTCCGTAGCATCTGCGTCGGCCTTCTCCTTCTTAAGCCTGCCGACCTCTTCGGAGACGGTATTGCGCTTAGCCTTCAAGGCCTCAACCTCGGTTAAGAGCACGCGCCGACCTTCATCGAGGGCCATTAACTCCTCGAGCCCTTTGGCCGCATCGGTGCCTCGACTTTTAAGGCGCGCGGTAACGGATTCCAAATTATTTCTTATCTCTTTTATATCGAGCATTCTTTAACGCCCTAACCCTTCCATCTGTTATATAGATCGTTCTCTATGTCGAGCGCATCTAAGACCTTGCCAACTATAAAGTCTACCATATCTTCTATTGTCTTTGGTTTATTATAAAATGCCGGCATCGCAGGTATTGTAATAACGCCGGTGCGGGCAAGCTTCAACATATTTTCGAGGTGTATGGTACTAAGCGGCGTCTCTCTTGGAACAATTACGAGTCGCCCGCCTTCTTTTATAATACAATCGGCGGCGCGCTCTATCAAGTTACCGGATATGCCGCAGGCAATCCTCGCGACACTTCCCATCGATGCCGGAATAACGATCATCGTCTTCTGACGTGACGATCCGCTCGCGAACCTTACCGTCAGGTCGTCGTGGGCATTATAATTGAGCGCTCCTTTTAATGCGGAACTCTCCCTTGCCTTTAGGTAATCCAATACGACTGCGCCCGCATCACCCTTACCCGCTACATCTATCGCAAGTTCTTCTTTTAGAAGAAGCTTGCCCGCAGGGGATATAATAAGCTCAACATCACTACCCCTTAAGAGGAGCTCTTCTGTGAGCCTCATGCCATAAGCAGCACCGCTTGCGCCCGTTATCGCCACTATGTAAGAAGATGCGCCCGTCATTTAACCTTCCTTTATATTAAGAAAATTGCAAAAAACTCCGCCCAAGCCGCACGGAGACAAAGAGTCTCTGGCCTATTATAGTGCCTACTTATATGAATTTTTACTTGTCTTTAGTAGCGGCAGCGGTAGCGTCTATATACTTAAGGCGCAGGCTTGAGAGGACATCTTCCAGTAACTTAGATTCATCTTCCGTTAGGTTACCCTTTGTCTTATCCTTAAGAACATCTATCAGGTCTATCGTGTGTCTTGCAAGGGTCAGGTTCTTTTCACTCTCGCCTGTCTCGGGGTTTTTTATCTCGCCAAGATTAAAGAGTGCGCTCGTGGACATTGAAAGTAAGAATGTCGTAAAGTCCGCAGGCGGCAACGTGCTATCCGTACCAGCCTGAGCCTCTTCTTTTTTATTTATATCTTCGGACATAGTCTTATCTCTCTACTTCTTCTCTTTTATTTTGGATTTTGCCTTGGGTTTTGCTTTGGTCTTTGGTTTTGTCTTGGCCTTTGGAGCGACCTTCACCTTAACGCTCTTCTTGGTGGCCTTTGCCAATCTAATCTCAAGTATGCCGTTATCGAGCGTTGCCTCGACCTTACCCTTACCGCCAACCACCTCGGTGGTTAGGTTAAATACACGTCGAAATGTCCCGTGAGCCGACTCCATCCTGTGGCATTGTTCTTCCTTTAAGTTCTTTGCGAGTTTTTTCGTTCCGGCAAGTATAAGCTCTTGCCCTTTGACCGCGACATTTATATCCTTCATTTTTACGCCCGGCAACTCGACCTTCAATATAATATGGCTGTCTGTCTCAAGTATATCGGTCGGCGGAGACCAGAGGCCTTCCGGCCCACCCGAGTACATTGAAAGTGCTTCGTCAAAGACACGCGTCATGCGTTCCTGAAGAAAGAGCAAGTCCTTAAATGGTATCCACTTTAAAAATGCCACAACCAATCCCTTTCTTCTTCTAAGTCCGAGAGAACCCTCTTAAATACTTCTTAAAGTGCAGATTTATATTATGATACTTCACCCATAGATTGTCAAGGGGCGGAACTTCTTGCCTTCTTCTCATATGCCTTGGCAAGATTAAGACGCGCGCTTTCGTAATACGGGTTTACGGCAAGGGCCGACTTAAATGCTACTACTGCGTCTTCTATCTTACCAATACTTAGGTAGGCACTGCCCAGGTTATTATACCCTTCGGCGTAATCAGGGTTGAGCCTTACCGTCTCCTTAAATTCATCTATAGCCTCGCTCGTACGCTTGAGCTTAAAGTATACTATGGCCAAATTATTGCGCGCCCTGGCATGAAAAGGGCTTAAGACTACGGCACGCTCAAGGTATTCTACGGCCTCCTCTGAGCGATTTAATTGAAGGTATACATTACCGAGGTTATAGACGGCCTCTGAATGGTCGGGCAACTGATCCAAGACTTTTTTATAGGCCTCCTCGGCCTCTACCATAAGCCCGGCGTTAAAGTATAGGTTGCCTATATTATTATAGGCTATGACGTACCCTGAATCGACCTCTATTGCCAGCCTATACTCTGCCATCGCCGCCTCTATGCGACCGGTCTCGGCGTAAACAAGACCCAGATTATTGTACGTGCCGGCAAAGTCAGGCTCCAGTATAATGGCCTTCTTATAGTGCGCTTCGGCCTTATCCATGACCGCCATGGCGAAGTAAGTCAGGCCGAGGTTATTCTGAGGGCGCGCCTTTGCCGAAGAGTTTTCTGTGGCATCCTGCCATATGGAGAGTTCGTCCGCCCACTTAAAGTTTCTCATAAAGGTAAAGACGCCGACGATAAAGAGAAAGACCAATACGGCTACGATAACGCCTCTGCCACCTGCGACGACAGAACTGCCTTGGTCATGCTTTGGTAATGGCGGCCTCGACCTCTTTTCTCTGCTCTTCTTCCCCATAAATAAAACCCTACTCCATATCAACAAGCAGATATTAACTCAACCTATATTGAATAGGGGCTCTGCCCCTACCCCATATCACCAAGGGCGTATTGAAGGGCAGTCACGGCCGCTATGGCGGCCGTCTCGGCGCGAAGCACACGCTTGCCAAAGCCTCCTGCCACAAAACCCTTCTCGCAAATATCCTTAAGCTCCGCCTCTGTAAAGCCACCTTCCGAGCCTATGAGCAATACTACCTCATTAGAGCCTTCAGGAAGGTTACTTAGAATATCCTTTAAAGACACCTTGCCTTCATCGTGTAATACGACCTTAAGTAAAGCCTCTTGCTTCAGAGCGTCACTCAGGGTTATAAAGCCCACCTCCGGCACTACGGAACGCCCACACTGCTTTATGGCCGAGGCGGCCACACGCTTAAGGCGCGCCAACTTAGCAGTGTATTTTTTACTCTTGCTGTTGGTGAGAGCACCTTTCTTTAGCACGCTGCGCTCCGTCTCGTAGAAAAATATTTTATTCACTCCAAGCTCCGTGGCCTTTTCGACCACAAGCTCCGGCTTCATTAATTTTGTCATCCCCTGAATGAGCGTTATCTTAAGTGGCGATTCATTCAGATTATTATCCCACGAAAGAGGCCTCAATATCGCCAGATTTTTAGTAATACTTTCTACCACGGCGCGACACGTTAGCCCCTTGCCGTTGAGCACCTCTATCTCCGTGCCTTCGGTTATACGAAGCACGTTGCTTAGGTGGCGAAACTCCGCGCCGCTTAAGGCCAAGGCATCGGTCGTCTCGACCATATCTTCTAAGAAAAACCTCCTTGTGGTCGTCATCGCCTGTCAGCCTTCTTAAGAATAAAGCTCGTCCACTCGCCAGAATTTAGCCTCTTATATAGTTTCATGGTGCTGTAGCCTTCCAACAACTCATCGCCCTCGCTCTTAAGTATACCGGAGAGGATGAGATAGCCGCCGGGCCTTACTCTGCCTATTAATTCATTCTTCATGCCGGACAATATCGACGAAAGTATGTTGGCAACGACTACGTCATATCGCCCTGTTATCTGTGAGATATCTTTTCCGCTAATCGAAAAGGTAAGATTATTTTCTCGACGATTTTTACGCGCCACACTCAAAGCGACAGGGTCATTGTCTATACCGAGCACTTCTTTAACGCCGAGGAGCTTTGCCGCTACGGCGAGTATGGCACTACCCGTACCGACATCTAAGAGTTTTACCTTCTTAGGATTTAATTTACCACCTCGCGCCAACAAGAGTGCCAATGCTCTCATACACATTCTGGTCGTATCGTGAGAGCCGGTGCCAAAGGCTTGGCCCGGATCGAGCGTTATTAGCTTATGGTTTGACTTTACCTTGGCATTGCTCCAGGTCGGCCTTATGAAGAACCCGGCGACGGCCATTGTCTTAACGGAGCGCTTCCACCTGAGCGGCCAATCTTCATCAATATAATCGAGGAAAGAAAACTTCCAGCCGATTTTCTTTAGAGATCTACTTAACTCACCCTTAGAGCCTGCAAATACCTCCGGCTCGATATAGGCCTTTAATTGCAAGCCTTGAGAGGTGTCTGCTTCAAGTACGCCGGAAACGCCGGCGTCGGTAAGCACTTGAGCCGCTTCGTCCTTACGACTCTTCGGCCCTGTGGCTAAAAGTTCTATCCATTCTTTTACGATAGACTGCTTTACCATGAAGACTACCGACCTTGTTTATTATTTAGAAGCCGCCCCTGCGGGGGCTTAACGTAGAGTGCGGAGATTTATCGAGCCGGCCTGTTA
>DAOVKH010000204.1 GCA_030631875.1 Deltaproteobacteria bacterium
GAGAGGTCGTCTCCTATAACGTCCGAGACTATGAGCGTTAGAGTCTCGGCAGGGTGAATCGCCTCTGCAAGTAAGCCGCCCTTTATCCTTGAGATGTGTTTTCTTACAGTATTTATCTCTCCGATATCTGCGCCACTCTCCAATAAGAGCTTCGTCATTCTCTTCTTGTCTCTTAGGGTAATACCGTTGACTGGAGCGGACAATAGGGCAGATGCTCCGCCCGTCAGAAGGCAGATGACGAGGTCGCCACCACCTGCACGCTCTGCGATATCCAGTACCGCCCTTGCGCCCTTAACGCTCTGCCCATCTGGTACGGGGTGCGCGCCCTCCATCTCTCTTATGCGCTTGAGCGTACCGACGGCGTGGCCATACTTAGTAACGACAAGACCCGCGGTTATGCGTCTGCCGAGGAGGGCTTCTATTGCACGCGCCATAGGGGAGACCCCTTTGCCGCCGCCGATTACGAATATATTATTGTACTTATTCAGGTTGTATCTGCGAGAAGGTGTCTTGAGTATTCCTGCTTTTGATAGGCTTAAGCTCTTCTTTACAGCGGTCTCAGGCGATACGGCCTTGACGGCGGCTTTGAATATCCGCTCGGTCTTTTTCCTTATCGAAGAGTTCGGCTTACTTACTTTCATAACGATTTGTGATGGGCATGCGCCTGTCTCTGCCAAATGCCTTTGAGGTTATCTTTATCCCGGGCGGGGCTTGGCGGCGTTTATACTCGCTCCTATCGACCATCGCTACTATCTTGGTTACGAGCCGATGGGCGTAGCCCTGCTTTACTATCTCCTTTATCGACATATCGTCTTCTATGTAAGACTTAAGTATGGCATCAAGTACGTCGTATGGAGGAAGGCTGTCGCTGTCTTTCTGCCCTGAACTAAGCTCGGCAGACGGTGCTTTGGTTAAGATAGACTCTGGAATAGGGGGCATCAATTCTTTACCGCCACGTTTATTTACATACTCGGATAGATCGTAGACCAAGACCTTTGGTACGTCCTTTATGACGGCAAAGCCTCCGGCCATGTCGCCGTAGAGGGTCGCGTAACCAACGCTCATCTCACTCTTATTGCCGGTCGTAAGGACGAGCCAACCAAACTTATTACTGAGAGCCATAATGATATTACCTCTGCTGCGTGCCTGTAGGTTCTCTTCGGTAACGTCGCGCGCCGTACCCTTAAATGCAGGCTTGAGTAGTTTTATATAATCACCGAAGATATCGTCTATGGGTATCTCCTTCAGCTCTACGCCGAAGTTCTCGGCGATATCTCTTGCGTCCCTAACGCTCGCCTTTGTGGTGTACTTCGACGGCATGAAGACGGTCGTTACCTTATCTGCCCCAAGTGCCTTGACGGCAACGGCCAAGACGAGTGCCGAATCTATACCGCCGCTCAAGGCTATCACCGCATGCTTAAAGCCGTTCTTACGCGCATAGTCCTTTGTTCCGAGCACCAATGCACCAAAGACTTCCCTTAGCGGGTCGTCTGCTAATGAAGACTTATTTGAGAGAGAAGCCAAAAGAGCCTTAGGGATAGGCAAACTCCTATCAACAGAGACCTTCTTCGCGGTAAGAGTTACCTCTTCAACACCCTTATTTTTCTTTACCGGCTTTGACGAACCTTCGAAGTCTAAGTCCGTGACTATCAGTTCTTCTTTAAAGGCTCTTGCCTCGACAACCCTCTCTCCCTCAGAGCCGATTATCATGCTTCGACCGTCGAATACGAGTTCGTCCTGACCTCCGACCATATTTACGTAAGCTACTGCCGCATTATTATCGATGGCGCGCTTAGAGAGAATCTCTTCGCGCAATAGATCCTTGCCGAGGTGATATGGCGATGCATTTATATTCACGAGAAGCTCGGCACCGGCCCCTGCCTCGTCGGTCGCCGGGCCGTCCTCATACCAGATATCCTCGCATATACCGAGCCCTACCTTCACGCCGTTTACTACGATATTCATCGGCTTATCGCCACGGCAAAAGTAACGCTCCTCGTCAAATACACCGTAATTGGGGAGGTACATCTTACGGTATACGCCTCGGATACGCCCCCTATATATGACGGCGGCGGCGTTATAGAGAGTATCCCCCTCTCTATCTATACAGCCAATTACGGCCGCGGTCTCTTTAATCGTCTTAGCGATATCCTTCAAGGCTCGAAGGTTATCATCTATAAAGGCTTGCTTCAGGAGCAGGTCTTCCGGAGGATAGCCGCTTATGGCAAGCTCCGGAAAGACGACGAGGTCGGCCTTGACCACGCGTGCCTTCTCAGCAAAACGGATTATCTTCTTAGTATTATACTCTATCGCCCCGACCGTGGGGTTCATCTGAGCCATTGCCAGCCTTAATCTTCGCATACCATAGAGATTAACAGAATCGACCTCAATATGTAAAGAGCGTAAGTAATCGCTCCGAACGAAGTATTGAGCTTTACAATTAAGGAGAGTCTCTCTATAATTATCAAGTAACCCGAAGTCAGAACAAATACATTCAACTTGCACGAAGGGAAATACTTTAATGAAAAACTTTGTAAGATTTTTAATGGTCGGATTTGTGGCCTTGTTGCTAAACGGCTGTATGGATGTCGAGAGCCTCATAAAGGTAAAGGCCGATGGCTCAGGAACCATCGAGCAGACCGTAATTATGGGTAGCGAGTTCGTCGATATGATGAAAGGCATGGGCGATGCGATGGGAGACGATTCGGATGGATCAAAGACAGGAGGCTCCCCCCTGATAGATAAAGAAAAATTGGCGGCCGCCGCCAAAAAGATGGGTGAAGGTGTGAGCTTCGTTGGTGTCGTTGAGCATAAGACCGATTCGGGAGAGGGCTACATAGCTACCTACGCATTTACCGATATAAATAAGATAAGGGTCGACCAGAATCCGGGCTCA
>DAOVKH010000176.1 GCA_030631875.1 Deltaproteobacteria bacterium
ACCATATCGATTTCCATCAATACCTTTGGCCCGTTGCCTGTAAGTGTTGCGCCTCTTACAGGCTCGGCCACCTCACCGCCCTCTATCATATAGCCTTCGGTTACCTCAAATACAAAGTCTCCATTTACGGTATTTACCTGCCCGCCACCCATACGCTTTACGAATAAGCCGCTGTCGAGCGATCTTACGACATCTTCAACACTACTCTTACCCGGAAGTATCATCGTGTTGGTCATCCTTGGGATGGGTCTAAAGCGATAGGACTCTCGCCGACCATTACCGGTGGAGCTAACCCCTGCCTTCTTTGCCGTTAGCCTGTCGTGCATATATGTCTTAAGTATGCCGTCTTCGACGAGAAGCGTTCTCTGCGTAGGCGAGCCTTCGCTGTCGAAGAAGCCTGAGCCTCGCTTATTGGGAAGCGTACCGTCGTCTACGACCGTTATCAGCTCGCTCGCCACACGCTCGCCGAGCTTCCCCTTATATACCGACAACCCCTCGCCTGCCAAGTCCGCCTCAAGGCCGTGCCCAACGGCTTCGTGTATCATAGTGCCACCGGCCTCGCTCGATAGAATCACACCCATCGAACCCCCGGGTGCTTTTTTTGCGCCAAGCATCATGACGGCACGCTTAGCCGCCAGCTCGGCTATATCTTCGGGAGTTTTTTCATCGAATATCTCGATACCCAGAAGCCCGCCGAGCGGCTCATAGCCTGTCTGTATTATATCGCCTTCAGCGGCAACGACTTGAGCTAAGTATAAGACCGAACTCTTCGTCTCTTCAACCCACTCACCAAGTGAATTAACTATTGCCGTCTTCTTT
Source organism: Deltaproteobacteria bacterium (assembly GCA_030631875.1). GTDB lineage: Bacteria > Desulfobacterota > GWC2-55-46 > GWC2-55-46 > DRQE01 > DAOVKH01. The sequence continues at coordinate 820 of DAOVKH010000176.1, forward strand.
GTAGCATCGCCATAGACAACCTTAACCTGTACGATGCGCTTATCCATCTTACGCGCCGTGGTGTTACCCCGATTAACGAAGTCTATCTTCTCTTTCAGGTTAACGCTCTCAGGTGATATGCGTATCTCAAAGCCCTCTGCGATATCCTTTCTCATGAGAGATATATCCTTAGAGCCGCCCTTGCCATCTGCTTTGTCCCTTACTGCCGAGGAGACCGACTCGGCAAGAGCCGTAAGGCCGGCTTCACTCACATCGTTCGTATAGGCGTAGTAGGTCTTATCGTCTTCGGTTATGAGGCGAAGCCCGGCACCTTTATCGCGCCCCGCTAAGACCTTCTCTATCCTATCCTCCTCGGCGATTATAGATGTGGTCGTCGAATCCTCAATATAGAGCTCAGAGAACCCCCCACTGCCCAGTGCCTTCTTTACGACCTTAAATGGATCAAAACCTTCTATGAGTGACACGCCTCTCACCTCCTGAATTAGATATAAGAAAAGGCCAAGGCTTAAACGCCTTGGCCCCGTAATTAAAGTTACCTGCTATCTTACTCTCTTTATGTTTACTTCTTTAAGAGCCTCTCTATGGCCGCGTCAAAAGCACCTATGGGCTGAGCGCCTATGAGAGGAGTTCCTTCTATTGTATTGCCATCGCCGCTAAGGCCTATCATGAACGACGGTGTGCCGCCTATGCCGTAAGAATTCGCCGCCTTAATATCTTCTTCTATCTTATCCATATGCTTATCGCTATCTACGCAGGAATTAAACTTATTCATCTTTAGAGATAACCCCTTGGCGTAAGAAGCCAAATCGTCGCTCTTGAGCGCGCGGCTGTTCTTGAATACCTCGTCGCGCATCTCCCAGTACTTGCCCTGATCTCCGGCGCAGGATACGGCCTGTGCCGCCTTCTTGGCATCACCATGGAAGGGCAGAGGCAGGTTGCGGCTAACGAATAAGACCTTACCGGTATCTATGTACTTCTTCTTGATTTCCTGAAATGTAGCGTCGTAGAACTTCTTACAGAACGGGCACTGATAGTCTGTGAACTCTACTAAGGTAACCGGCGCGTCCTTATCACCAAGTGTCGAGCTTCCCTTCAGTGAAACCGTGCCTGACTTTGGTTGTGGGCGTTCGGCCTTAGCCGGCGGCTTTAGAGCCTTCTCCCATAGCGCTTTAATATCTTTAAGTTCTTTCAATATCTCTTGACCGGTCTCTTCGGTCATATCTTTGGCAGATGAGAGCTGTGGCACACTCAATACGAAAAACAACAAGGCAAATGCAATTATCAGACGTTTAAACATGGTATATATCTTCCTCTCTGGCTTCTTGGTTTCTTGGTTTCTGAGCTTTTATTAAGAATTAACAATACCGTTAAGTTTACCACCTGTTTGAGCGTGAGTCAATGGCCTCATATCGACCTGTCTTGTAATAAAAGAGACTATATAGTAATATCACGACATGGACGATCTCTTTAAAGATATAGACGAAACGCCTCATGCAAAGAAGACCTCTTCGTCAATGCCGCTTGCCGAACGCATGCGCGCCACTACTATCGACGACTACGTCGGTCAGGAGCATATCCTCGGAACGGGAAAATTCCTGCGTAATATTATAGATAACGGAGACCTGCCTTCGCTCATACTATGGGGGCCTCCCGGCACGGGTAAGACTACACTCGCCCGTATAATAGCCTCTTCGTCTTCCTTTTCCTTGGATGATAAAGACAACTGTAAGCCGACCATCTTCAAGTCATTCTCTGCCGTATTATCGGGCGTAAAGGATATCCGTCAAGTCATAACGGAGGCCAAGAAAAACCTCGCCATCGGCATTAAGACCGTTCTCTTTGTCGATGAGATACACCGCTTCAATAAATCTCAGCAAGACGCCTTCCTCCACCACGTCGAGGACGGCACCATAACGCTCATCGGAGCGACGACCGAAAACCCGTCATTCGAACTTAACGCACCACTCCTGTCACGCTGTAAGGTGCTGACACTCAACCCCCTCTCTACAGAAAATATCCTGACCATCTTAAGGCGCGCCGTATCAAAGGAAGGCTTCGAGGCAGAGGGCGAAGTGCTGGATTTTATCGCCGCTTTTTCACATGGTGATGCACGGGCGGCACTCAACACCCTTGAAGCCTCTGCAATGGTTGCACCCAAGGGCGCAGACAACACTCGAAGGCTAACCATAGAGAGTGTTAAGGAATCCCTTCAGCGCACAAACCTGCGCTACGATAAGGCCGGCGAAGAACACTATAACGTCGTCTCGGCATTTATAAAGAGCATGCGCGCATCAAAGGCCGACGCCTCGTTATACTGGCTTGCAAGGATGATACTTGGCGGCGAAGACCACCTCTTCATCGCACGCAGGATGGTCATCTTCGCCTCCGAAGATATAGGCAATGCAAACCCCTCTGCACTGGCACTTGCCGTCTCGGTCAAAGAAGCCGTCGCATTTGTCGGCAGAGCCGAAGGGTGGATCGCTCTGGCTCAGGGTGTTACATACCTTGCCGACTCGGCTAAATCAAACGCATCATATAAAGCCTACAAGCTCGCGGCAGAGGATGTTGAGAGGAGCGGTGCTTTAGCCGTGCCCATGCACCTGAGGAACGCTCCTACCACGCTAATGAAAGATATCGGCTACGGAGATAACTATAAGTATCCGCACGACCACGACGAATCTGAGATAACCGCCGAGTATATGCCGGATGAAATTAGCGGACGAAGGTACTACACTTCGCCCAAGTCTCCAAGATCCACGAAACCTAAAGAAGAGGAGTCCGAGAGATGAAACGCTACGCCCTTACCGCCATAGGAAGAGATAAGCCTGGCATAGTGGCCGAGGTAACACGGCCGCTCCTTGCCAATGACTGCAACATCGAAGACTCGTCGATGACGAGACTTCAGGATGAATTCGCCATCATACTCATAATGTCGGCAGATGAC
>DAOVKH010000075.1 GCA_030631875.1 Deltaproteobacteria bacterium
GGGGCCGTTCGGGCGCACGGTCGCGTACGGCTATAACGACGCAGGACGACTCGCAGAGATTGCATCCGATGCGGGCGAGTTTGCATTTACTTACGACGACATGGGCAGACGTACTTCGCTCGGCTTCCCGAACGGCGTTACGGCCACCTACGACTATAACGACATGGGCAGGCTTGTAAGTCTCGCCCACACGACCTCTACAGGCCTCGAGATAGTTGCTAACGCCTATACGCACGATGCTGTAGGTAACCGCACCATTAACACCGACCAAGCTCGTGGTGCGCTCTACTCATACGACACGCTCTACAGGCTTACAGAGGCCAACTACACCACGACCGGCTGGAGTAGTGTCGAGAATACAGCTAAGGGTAAGGGTGGTAAAGCTAAGAATGATAAGACCTCCAACCCGACTGCAATCGACAATCAGACCGAGCGTTACTCGTACGACGCAGTCGGTAACCGCCTCTCGGCAGAGAAGTCAAAGGTCTACGCATATAACGACGTCAATCAGCTTACGTCTGCCAACGGCACTTCGTATACATATGACAAGAACGGTAACCTTACGCAGAAGTCTTCATCTTCAGAGACTATCGTCTATACTTACAACTATGAGAACAAACTCACGAAGGTAACCAACTCCGACGGCACTGTCGTCGAATTCAAGTACGATCCCTTCGGTAGAAGAATAGAGAAGAGTATCGTTGGTGGAGATACGACAAAATACTTTTACGACTCGGAAGATATATTCTTTGAGACCGACGGTGCGGGCACGGTCGGTAACCGCTACACGCACGGCCCGGGGGTTGACGAGCCGCTTGCTTTGAGCAATAATAAGGGTAATTACTTCTATCATGCCGACGGGTTGGGTTCTGTGGTCGCCTTGACCGATGCAGCGCAGGAGGTTGTGCAGGATTATCAGTACGGTTTCTTCGGAGACTTAAAGGATAATAAAAATCGCATCAAGCAGCCCTACAGATATACAGGCCGCGAGTGGGATAAGGAGACGGGTTTATACTTCTATCGTAATCGCTATTACGACGCTACCGCAGGCCGTTTCACGCAGAAGGATCCGATAGGGTTCCGTGGTGGGATTAATCTGTATGCGTATGCTGAAAATAATCCAATCTATCAAAATGACCCATGGGGGTTGGCGCCGGGCACACTTTATCCCACCCAGCATGAAGCGGCTAAGGACGCGATTAGCGATATAAACCCAACGTCTATAGTACAAAACACTGAGTATGGTGGTATGATTTATGTAGATTCTAATGGTAAATTTTCATATACAGTACCGATTATGGGCACCAAAGCCGGTACAGCTACTGGAGGTTCGAGTGCATGTCCTACAGGAACCACTCCAACTGCCGATTATCATACACATGCTGCCTATGACCCAAACTATGACAATGAGAATTTTTCTTCGGTTGATACAAAAGGTAATGATTCCGATAAAATAGATGGCTACTTAGGTACGCCGTTAGGTGCGTTCAAATACTATAACTACACAACAAGCATAACTACTTTACTGGGTACAGTGCCAATTAAGTAATATTTAATTCGACAGGATACTTTAAAGAACTGGAGGTGAATTGTGCAGACAATTTTATACAGGTTTATATTGATAGTATCTTGCATGTCATTTATAATGGGGGCTAATATGGCAAACTCTAACGATACTATAGAAAGTGAAGTTAAGGTTTCCGGTGAATATATGAGGGCCTGGAATGTTGCATATTCGGCATTCATGGAGATAGATGATCTGTCGGATAAGGAGAAAGAGCTTAAATATTATGATATCGAATTTAGCGAAGATAACGATAATTATATAGTGTTTTTTTTCCCACGATTAATCTCTGAATTATTTTCTAAAGAAGAAGCAAAGCATTACAATGTAAGGGCAATTGGTAGAGAGACAAGGTATTGGATTAACAAAGACACGTATAAGATTGTTGAAAGGTTGTTTTATAAAGGCTAAAATTTAAATTTAATTCCGATAATTTTGTAGTATGCCCTGTGGCTACTAATACCGTATCTCGTCTTTCATTACCCCTTCCTCGGAGGGGTTTTTGTTTTTAGGCGTGCGGGGTGCGGGCACGGTCGGTAACAGGTATACGCACGGGCCGGGGGTTGACGAACCGCTGGCTTTGAGTAATAATAAGGGTAATTACTACTACCATGCCGATGGGTTGGGTTCGGTTGTTGCTTTGACCGACGTAACACAGACGGTCGTGCAGGATTATCAGTACGGCTTCTTCGGTGATCTGAAAGACCAGAAGAACCGCATCAAACAACCGTACAGATATACCGGAAGAGAGTGGGATAAAGAGACGGGGCTTTACTTCTACCGTGCCCGCTACTACGACGCTACCGTAGGCCGCTTCACGCAGAAAGACCCGATAGGGCTTAGGGGTGGAATAAACCTCTATAATTACGTAGGTGGTAATCCTATAAATTGGACGGATCCGTGGGGATTATTTTCAGAACAGCAGTGTAGTATTGTAGAGGATTCTGTTTATAATCGCTGTCTTGAAGATGCTGCTTCTTGGGGAGACCCTCTTGATACAATGCTATGTGCATCAGCTATTGCAGGCCTTGGAGTTCTCTGTTCGCCTGGTGGTCTGGGAGCTATAGCAGCCGGTGCCTCTGTAGGAGCGTTGACATGTTTGGTAGATGTTAAGGTTGTTATGATTGGAGATAGTTGTGCAAAACATGCTAAAAGAGAATATGATGCGTGTTTGTTTGGTACGGTTCAAGGGTGGAAACCAGCAGGCAGGGATTAAGGAGTGGTCATGGCTAAAGTTTTTGAATTATTAAAGCAACATCTTGCAAAATATGTATTATTTTATACTTTTGCAACCTTGTTCTTGGCACCTGTATACCTTGAAATGATTGTTTTGTGCATAGTCCCATATAAAGCACTTCATGAAGTGGGATATCTATTGCTCGTTTCTTATGTTGCTGTTATGTTGGTGGTTATTGCTGTAGGGATTAAAAAAGTTAATCACTTTTCAAGGGTAGTTAGTTATGTAGTGCTGTTTTTTGGCTTTGTTTGTCAAGTGGCTTCATTTATAATTCTCTACCGTCATGATGCTTTTCATAATAAGTTTTATACCATGATTTTTCTTGTCATGATATTTCTTTACTTTGTGTGGGTGGCGATATATTTCTTGACAGACTCTCCGGTATTATTTGAAAGAAATAGACGTCCGACAAAAAAGGGAGCGGCCTTTCTTGTTTTGATGGCTGTATTTTTCTTTGCGCCTTTTTATTTTAGATCGGATTTCTATAGTTACCTTATGTTTGAAGCGCATAGTAATGCAGAAGTAGAGTCATGGATAATGAGTATTCTGTCGGGAGTAACTTTATATATTCTGGTTGTCTTCTTTATTTTCTTATATGTATATAGAATTATTAGAAAGACTATCTTTGTTAATAAAGCGGTAAGTCCTGGAAAGCAAGCTCCGTAGGCTGTGCCACCATGTCATCTAATCCTTTATCACCCCTTCCTCGGAGGGGTTTTTGTTTTTAGGCGTGTGCGGCGGTTATGTCCACTGTGACTAAATTGTGACGTAAAGTATCGTAATGGACGTAAAAGACCGGACTATATGTAATCATTGCAAAGCTCCTAACAGCCTGATATTAAAGTAAAAAAGGGAAACCAGCTATAGAATCAAGCGGTTATGAATTTCGGCTTTATAGCCCTTTCACGGCGACGACGGGGGTTCATTTGATTAATTGAGGATATTCACGCCTTATTCAATGTGTTATACTTTATGATGATAAGGCTTGGAGACGGCTTGCCCCTTCTCTTTTGTTACGAGGAGTATAACGATTGGGATATATTATGCAACCCCTTACACTTACAGAGGCCGATACTTTAATATTCCTAAAGACCCTCAGAGAGAGTTCTGACCTCTTCGACGTGAGAGGCGGCGTACTGCCGCCCAAGCAGTACTTCCTGCCTCCCGTGGAGACTACATTTACCGTACGCACCTCGGATAACACCGTCAAGGTTCCGCGCCCCGAGAAAGACTTTATTCTATTCGGACTATCCCTTGACGACCTTGAGGCGATTGCCTGCCTGGATTCCATAATGTCCACGCCTGATAAGGATTACTACTACTTCAGACGTCGGGAGCGTTCTCTTTTAATAGGACTAACAGAGACCACCTTTGACTTCGACGCCCCGCCGGGCGGAGATATTATACTCTCGTCTTCAAGCAAAGGCTCGCAGATTGCGTTGGCTGTAACCCAAAAGGGAGAAGACGCGCTTAAGAGGTATCTTCCAAGGTCTGTAGCCCTAAAAGAAACTCACCATCACACTAAAAAACGCCGCTCAAAAGAAGATCTACCCATGGCGAAGCTCAGAGGGCTTTTCATGGATACCGAGCTCTTAAAGGATGCTGTAAAGTGGTCGTGGAAGTCTTACCCAAAGCTCTGGAAGAGGCTCGGCAGAGAGTGCCTCGGATGCGGGATATGCACATACGTCTGTCCGCTCTGCCATTGTTTTTCAATGGAGGACTCAATAGACCTATCAGGCAAGTGCGCTTCAAAGTTCCGCAAGTGGGATGCCTGCACACTGCCGGGCTTCGCAAAGATAAGCGGCGGCCATGACTTCCATCCCACCATAAAGGAACGCTACTATAATTGGTTCTACCATAAATTCGTACGAAGCTACCTTGAATTCGGCAGGGCGCAGTGCGTCGGGTGCGGCAGGTGTCAATCGAATTGCCCCGCGCGAATAGATATTGAAGAGATCCTAGTGGATATTGTTGAGAGATATAATAAGGCAAGGCATTAAAGAGGTGATGGCTCCCATATGAAGAACATCTACAGACCCATACCCGTTGAGCTTATAAAGGTCGAAGAGCACTCCCACGACACAAAGCTCTTTCGTATGAAGAGGAGCGACGGCAAGCCGTTTAGTACCAATAAGGACGGGCTTTGCTTTATCCCCGGACAATTCGTTCTGGCCGGTCTTTGGGGCTACGGAGAAGCACCCTTTGGTGCGGCCTCAGAGCCGTCCGAAGATGCCTATATGGATATCATCGTACGACATACAGGAGGCCAAGTTACGACTGCCATGCACCGGCTAAAGAGAGGCGACCACCTAACACTTCGTGGCCCCTTGGGCAACGGCTTCCCGCTAAAGTTTTTTTCGACGATGGGCGACTTGCTTCTGGTAACGGGCGGATGCGGCGTACCGCCTATAGCGGCACTCATCGAGCATATAATAAGGAACCGCGCCGACTTTGGCCGAGTACACTTAGTATACGGCGCAAAGACGCCTGAAGACGTCCTACTTAAAGAAGATCTTAAGAGATGGGCTAAGTCCATAGATGTAATCATTGTCGTTGAGAAGGGTAGTAAGGGCTGGAAAGGAGAGCGCGGCCTTGTCACCGATTGCCTGGCCTCGGTAAGGCTCGATCCGTCGAATACGGCCGTGGCGATGTGCGGCCCCGGGCCGATGATAGATGCCATAGAGCATATCGTAAACCCTATGGGCATAACCGACAGAAGAATATTCATAAGTGTTGAGAGGCGTATGCAATGCGGTGTCGGAAGGTGTCAGCACTGCGTCTGCGGAGACAGGTACGCCTGCACCGACGGGCCGGTCTTTAACCTCGACGAATACGATATAAATTGGGATTAAGGGATATGAAAAAACTCAAGATAGCCATATATGACTTCACCGACTGCGAGGGCTGCGAGGTAAAGCTTTGCTCCATAAAAGAAAAGCTCGTTGACCTTGTTGAGAGCTTTGATATCGTAAATTGGCGCTTAGCGCAGGACGCCTGCTTAGACGGCCCTTACGACGCCGCCATCATAGAGGGCACGCCTGTAACAGAGCACGAGGTAGCGTTACTGAAAGAATTGAGAGAAAAATCCGCTCTGATAATAGCGCTCGGCGCGTGCGCCTCTATAGCGGGCATTCCTGGAATAATGAACAGGAGCGAGCGAAAGAAGTGGTACGATAAGATCTACGGTAAGGGTTATAAGCCTGCGGGTATCGATGCCCTGCCTCTCTCGGCCTACATAAAGGTCGACCATATGATACACGGCTGTCCCATAGACGAGGATGAGCTTGTACGCACCCTCGAAGAACTCCGCGCCGGTAAGACCCCATGCTACCGAGGCTACTCGGTATGCTTTGAGTGTAAGCAGGCCGGCAATCCGTGCCGCCTATTAAATAAAGAGATATGCTTTGGCCCTATAACGCAGGGCGGATGTAAGGCCGTCTGCGTCTCGGCAGGGAGTCCGTGCTACGGGTGCTTCGGCTACCGTGAGGAGGGCAATATAGAGGGGCTCGTACGCATACTTAGAGGCTTTGCTACGCCCGCCGAGATAAGAGCTCATCTTACGATGTTCTTTAATCAGATACCTGAGTATAAGGCGGCCTTTGATAATGCGTTAAAGAAGAAGGTAGTGAGAAAGGTTAAACCATGACTAAGAAAAAGAATCTCGTAATGGCACAGGCCAACTCCTATATAGCGAAGATAGAGGGGCACGGAAGCCTCAAGGTAGATTTTAAAAAAAAGAAGGTAAAGCTCATAGTCCATGAAGGAGAGCGTCTCTTCGAGGGAATACTCTGCGGCAGAACCCTTGAAGAGATGCAGTGGATAACGCCGAGGATATGCGGCGTATGTCCGATAGCCCATAACCTGGCCTCCCTTGCCGCGGCGGAAGCGGCACTCGGAATAACGGTCACCCGTACGACCGGGCTCCTGCGTCGCCTCATGCAGATAGGCCAGAACACGCAGAGCCACGTCCTGCACGCCGTCTTCTTGGCACTTCCTGACTACATCGGAATAGATAACATTACGGAACTCCATAAGGCAGACCCAAAGAAGTTCGCGTTGGCTCTATCCTTAAAAGAGACGGGCGATGAGATTGCCATGGTCGTTGCCGGACGAAACGTCCACCCGACACGCTCGACGGTCGGTGGTTTTCACAAGGTACCTACTCGCGGCGAGCTCTTAACTCTCAGGGATATGATAGAGCGTGCCGTCCCGGATGCGCGCGCGCTGGCAGAGTTCTTTGCGGGGCTCGACTACCCCAAGCTTGACCTTGATCTTGAGTTTCTTCTGCAAGACGGCATGCGGGTTAAATCAAGCCACGGCGAAGATTTCGCCTTAGCGGACTATAAGGAGTACATCGCCGAAGAGGTCAGAGGGGAATCGACGGCAAAGTTCGGTTCCCTAAAGGGACGCCCCATCATGGTCGGCTCTCTGGCGCGCCTTTTCTTCGTGGCAGACGCAGCCAACGGGAAGACCGACAAAGAAGGGTCTGCAGACGTAGCCGCGTTAATAGGTAAGATCAACTTTAAAAATCCATTCCATAATAATTTGGCTCAGGCCGTCGAGATGTTTATGGAGCTTAAAGATGGTGTCGAAGTAATAGACGAGTTGCTTAAAGAAGGCGTAGACGATAAGTTGATAAAGGCCGATAAGGACGCTCCGCTTAAGGGTATAGGTGCTATAGAGGCGCCAAGGGGCGGGCTCTACAATGAGGTTCACATAAGGAAGGACGGCACCATTAAGTACGCCAACATCATCACTCCGACCGTGCAGAACCTCACCTCAATTGAATATACTGCCACGGCACTCCTAAAGGAGCATCATGGTAAGTCCGAAGAGGAACTCTCACACCTCCTTGAGATGCTGGTTCGTGCCTATGACCCGTGCATTACATGCTCAACGCATTAACCACAGACTAAAGAGACTAAAAGAATAGGTCTCGCGCTCCGTCCTCAATCTTACCGAGCCGTCTTATAGTCTCCGCGCGAAGTCCTCTATCGGTAATCTCATTAAGGTGTCTTTCGATCAATGATGAAGCCTTACTCAGAAGCTCCGGCGCGGCAAAGTCTTCGATATACTCCTTGAATGTAAGTAGCGCGTTCGGAGAACA
>DAOVKH010000096.1 GCA_030631875.1 Deltaproteobacteria bacterium
ATTGCCCTAAAGGATTTAGATATACTCGGCGTTTCTCTCCAATACGAACTCTCATTTACCAATATACTCGCCATGCTCGACTTAGGCGGCATTCCCTTTAGGAGTGTGGATAGGGACGCGTCTCATCCCATTATAATCGGCGGCGGCCCGGGTGCGTTTAACCCCGAACCCATAGCCGACTTCTTTGATATATTCTTACTTGGCGACGGCGAGGAGGCGGTAGTTGATATATGCGACGTTGTGATCAAGGCAAAGGCGGCAAACCTTACAAAAGAAGCGACCATTAGGGAGCTATCTAAGATAGAGGGCGTATACGTGCCGGCCTACTTTACCGTCTCTTATAACGCAGACGGTACGATAGATGAGATTGTAAAGAAGCCCGACACGCCCGATGTCAAACGTCGAGTTGCCGTAGATATAAATAAGTTTCCTCTGCCAGAGTCACCCATCATACCATTCATGCAGGTAGTGCACGACCGCTTAGGTGTTGAGGTGGCGCGCGGCTGTACGCGCGGATGCAGGTTCTGTCAGGCCGGGATGGTCTACAGACCTCTGCGTGAGCGAGATCCAAAACTCGTTGCCGATTATATTCGCCGTACCGTCGCCGAGACGGGCTACGATGAGGTATCGCTCTTGTCGTTATCAACGGGTGATTACTCTGCCATAGAGCCGCTCATGTGTTCTTTGATGTCTACATTCGAATCCGAGCGTGTGGCGGTGAGCTTGCCGTCGCTCAGGGTCGGGACTCTTGGTGAAAAACTGGCAGGAGAGATTAAGAAGGTTCGTAAGACCGGCTTTACGATAGCTCCGGAGGCTGGTACGGAACGCCTGAGGGATGTCATCAATAAAGGCATTACCGAGGAGGCTCTTATAGACGGCGCACGAGAGATATTCACGCTTGGGTGGCGAGCGCTTAAACTTTACTTCATGATGGGTATGCCGACCGAGACTAAAGAGGACTTGGACGGAATAATCAGGTTATCGAAGCGTGTGCGCGCCGTTTCGCGTGAAAAGGGTGGCAAGCCTGCGACGATAAATGTAAGTGTTGCGGCATTTGTGCCAAAGCCCTTTACGCCATTTCAGTGGGAGCCGCAATTAAATATTGAAGATACTAAGGCGAATTTGAATGCGCTGAGGGGGGAGTCTCGTAGAGCCAACCTCGGATTTAAGTGGCACTCGGCCGAGATGAGTTACTTGGAAGGCGTATTCGCACGAGGCGATAGAAGGCTCTCGGCAGTAGTGGAGCGTGCATATGAGCTTGGGTGCAGGTTCGATGCGTGGAGCGATGAATTCAGATGGCGACTTTGGGAAGAAGCGTTTAAGTCAGAGGGCACCGACACGGACTTTTACGTTACACGAAGGCGTAGCTTCGATGAGACCTTACCGTGGGATCACCTCGACTGCGGAGTTACAAAAGAATTCTTAATAGAAGAGTGTCGCTCGGCCTTGAGCGAAACGGGCACTATACCGCAGACCCCTGATTGCCGAGTCGGTAGGTGTACGGACTGCGGCGTATGTGACCATAAAGTCGTGAAAAACGTCCTTTTTGACGATAAAAACCTCCTAAAAGAGCCTGTTCGTGGTATTGGTGGTGGTAGAAGGTCAGGCGGCGTGACGCAAGAGCTAAGACCTCTTCGCGTGCGGGTGAGGTTTTCAAAGGTTGGCGATATAAAGTACCTGAGTCATCTGGAGCTTATGAATACAATAATGAGGGCTTTAAGGCGTGCGCAATTGCCCGTCAGGTACTCCGAAGGTTTTCATCCGCACCCGAAGCTCACATTCGCTACACCTTTGCCCGTTGGATTGGAGTCCTTGGACGAGTACATGGATATAGAACTTTTACCACTTGGTCAATATACCGAGAGTAGTATCGTCGAGAGGTTGAATAACGTATTTCCTTTTGGAATTAAAGCACTTGAAGCTCGTTTTATACCCTTGCAACTTAAGTCGCTCTCTGCTATGATAAAATCTCAGAGTTATTTAACTTCGTTATTGGACGAGCCTTTGGGCTTAGATATAGAGTCAATCAGAGTTGATGGGATTTTAAGGGACTTTAGTGAGAAGGCCTCAGTTGAGGTCGAAGTGCAGCGAAAGGGCAAGACAAAGACAGTGAACATTAAACCAATTTTAAGAGACGTAACCTTTGAGCAGGGTAAATCCGTCGGGTTTACTTTACTCAAGGCAGAAGGCGCTTCTGTAAGGCCTCTTGAAGCACTATCGTATATACTCGGCTGCTGCGCCGAGGATCTATCCCTTATTCCCATCCAAAAGATTAAGACCTCATTCTAACTAAGTAAGCCCAAAAATTTAATGGCTCGCGTAGGTCTCTGTATTATGTAGAGTTACCGCCGTAAGGCAGTAGTCTGCGTATGGTCGCCTTTAGGGCGGTTTATTAAACCTACGGGTAAAAAACATTATGGCAAAAGAAATAATAAAGAGAGAGTTTTATTTAGATTCAAACCCCTTTGAGAAGCGGCTGGCCGTCCTCGAAGGCGGTCGTTTGACGGAGTTCTATGTCGAGCATCCGGGTGATAAAGGGATTACCGGCAATATCTACAAGGGCAAGGTCGTAAGGGTTCTGCCCGGTATGCAGGCGGCATTCGTCGAGGCCGGCCTCGACAGGACGGTATTCCTTCACGTATCGGATGTAATAGATGCCAGAGAGGTCGCTAAGGCCGCTTCAAGCGATAACGATGGCGACGACAATGACAGCAATGATGATTCCGAGCGTAGCAATGACCGAGGTCGTGGTCGTGGCAGAGGACGCGGGGGTAGAAGCCAAGGTCAAGATCGAGATGCCAATCAGCCGCGCATCCAGGATATTCTTAAAGAAGGCCAGGAGATTATCGTTCAGGTCGAGAAAGAGCCTATAGGCACGAAGGGCGCGCGCGTTACGGCCTACCTTTCAATTCCGGGCAGATATCTTGTCTTCATGCCCGCATCGCCAAGGATAGGTGTCTCAAGGCGTATCAGCAATGACAGAGAGAGGCGAAGGCTCAAGACCATCGTATCGAAGGCTCGCAAGCCTGAGCATGGTTTTATAATAAGGACGGTCTGCGAAGGCCAGGACGAAGAAGAGCTCATAGCCGATATGCACTTCCTCGTGAAGCTATGGGATTCTATCGGCGCGGGCGTTGAGAAGAAGGCCCCACCGGCACTCTTATATGAGGAGCTTGACTTAACGCTTCGCTCCATCAGGGATATGGTCACAAAGGATGTCGAGCGTTTCGTTATAGGTTCAAAGGAAGAGTACGACAGGGTCAAGGCATTTGTAGAAGAATTTATGCCAAGGGTCTCTCCGAAGATTGAGCTTTACGACGGCGATAGTTCTATATTCGACGTGTACGGTGTGGATATTGAGGTCGAAAAGGCACTATCTAAGACCGTATGGCTTCCTTCGGGCGGTCACATTGTCATAGACCAGATGGAGGCTCTAACGGCGATAGATATTAATACAGGTAAGTACGTCGGCAGGAAGAATTCCGAGCAGACCATCTTCAAGACGAATATCGAATCCGTAAAGGAGGTCGTAAACCAACTGCGTCTGCGTAATATCGGCGGTATAATCGTCATAGACTTTATCGATATGAATAAGATCGCCAATAGAGAGAAGGTCTATAAGACTCTAAAGGATACGCTCAGGCAGGATAAGGCCAAGACCAATATTCTTAAGATATCTGAGCTCGGCATCGTTGAGATGACGAGGAAGAGGACGCGTGAGAGTATCACGCAGATACTCTCCGAGCAGTGCTCTAATTGCGAGGGCTCAGGGCTCGTAAAGAGTAAGCAGACGATAGTGATGGAGGTATTCAAAGACCTCCTGCGCGAGCTGTCTTCAAAGAGCAGGAAGTTTACCCTATACGCCAACCCTGCTATAGTCGAGAAGATGAGAGAACGCGAAGGTACTTTGGAGTGGCTCGAGCGTAAGTTCGGCAAGAGGATAGTTCTTAAGTCCGTAGAGGTCTACCATCAGGAGGAGTACGAGATAATCTGATGAGCGTAATACCTGAGAGCATAGTATCTAAAAATTATCTGACAATTGCCCTTCTCTTCTTTGTGGTACTTTTTATGAGTGCTGAGGCAGAGGCCGCTGGTAAGGAATTATTTAAGGCCAAGGGTTGCGCTGAGTGCCATGTTACGAAGCGCAGTGCTATGGTCAAAGAGGGTTTAACCACAGATGCCTTAAGGGACGCAAAAGGCCCTCCGCTTTGGTATGCCGGCGATAAGTTTAAGGGTGGTTTCTTAGAGGCGTGGCTTGTCTCGCCTACGGTGATACGCCTTATGGAGTACTACTCCGAGACCGAAGATAATAAGAATAACCATCCAGTGCTTACTCAAAGTGAAGCCAGCGAGGTTAGCCGTTATCTGATGTCGCTTCGCTCAGGTAAGGTCAAGCAGGGTGTGATCACACCTAAGGCTACGATAAAGGGGCGCGTAATATTCGAGAAGAACCTTGGCTGTTACGGCTGTCATCAGATGAGGAAGAAGGACGGCTCGATAGTCGGAGGCTTTAGCGGAGCAACACTCGTTGGCGCAGGCGAGCGTCTAAGTGGTGATTGGATATATGCCTACCTGAATGATCAAAGATACTTTCAAAACGTTTTCATAATGCCCATATCCAAAGGTCTTATAAGTGACGGCGAGATGCGCACCTTAGCGGCGCATATAGCAGACATGCCTTAGTAGTTCCTCATTGACGACCCGCGCCTGTCTTGGTGTGGCAGAATATCTAAAAAAATGTTACCCTACATAAGGTAAATTGCTCTCTTCATTAGAGGCATAGGTAGGCATAGGAGCCTTCGATGGACTTTATTATTATAGTCATAGCGGTGGTATTTATAATCGAGGGTATACCTTATCTCATGACGCCTGAGAAGGTGAAGCGTTGGTCGATGTCCATTCAAGAGGTTCCCAATAAGCATTTGAGATTAATCGGGTTGTTGTGCATGATCTTGGGGCTTGTGGCTCTATATCTTGTGAAGAACCTTTAAAGTGAATCCTTAAGGCGGCAAGTTCTCTATGACGGCAAGCAGATATAGATTAAATATACTCTTCTTCATGGCCCTAATGGTGCTTATCGGTGCATGTGCTACGGTAAGAGATACCTCGGCGCGCGCCGAGCCAAACCCCGACGGTCGCCTTGTTCGCATACTCGTCATTGAGGGTGCGGACGATATAAGGCTTAGAGGCGCAAAGGCTCTGGGTGGTGCGGTATCGGTCGTGAGCACCTCAAAAGGCCGTGTCGATATTAAAGGGCGTGAGCTTAAATTACCACTTCGTTTTCATCCAACGGGTACATTCATATACGTCAATGACAGACCCTTTAGAGGTGTCGTTGAGGTTCGTGACGACGCAAAGGGGTTACTCATAATAAACGAGCTTCCTCTTGAGCGTTATATCGTAGGGATAATAAATAATGAGATATCATCTAAGTGGCCCGTCAATGCCATAAAGGCGCAGGTCGTCGCCGCCAGAACCTACGCCCTCTATCAGATAGAAAAACGCAAGGCCGACATCTATCACCTGAAGGCCACCTATATGGATCAGGTCTATACAGGGGCAGGCAAGGAGGATTACGTCTCTGCGCGTGCCGTCATCGCTACAAGGGGTGAAGTACTCTACTACGGAAAGCGACCCGCCCTGACACTCTACCACTCAAGTGCCGGAGGCGTTACCGAGGCCTCGAAGGACGTATGGGGGAACGCCTACCCGTACCTTCGCTCCGTTAAGAGCCGCTTCGATAAAGGCGCGCCAAATTATAAGTGGACCTATACTGTATCCAAAGAATCTTTTACAAAGGCATTGAAGAAGAAAGGCTACGGCGACCTTGGTTCGGTCAAAGGAGTAAAGGTTAGCCTAAAGAGTCGTACTGGAAGGGTCAAGGGAATTACGATTAACGGCAAGCGTGGTTCAAAGGATATTACCGGCGAATCTATGCGAGCCATGCTTGGTTATGGTAAGCTCAAGAGTACGCTCTTTAAGGTCAGGAACAAACGCAACGAGATAGTCTTCACCGGGCGCGGTTCTGGCCACGGCGTTGGGATGAGCCAGTGGGGTGCAAAGGGTATGGCCGATAGTGGCGCAAGCTATAAAAAAATATTGAAACACTACTACAAGGGCACGAAACTTAAGCTCGCCTACTAAGTTGATTTAAATGAAACCCTCTGACTTCGATTACCCGTTACCTGAAGAATTGATTGCACGTTATCCGCTCGACGATAGGGCGGCCTCACGCATGATGGTCTTGAGTAAAGATAACCGTGAAGCCGATATAGCGCACAAGTACTTTAGAGACTTGCCGGATTACCTCCGCAAAGGCGATGTTGTTGTCTTAAATAATACGCGCGTCATGGATGCGCGCCTCATCGGCAGGAAGCCCACCGGAGGTGTCGTTGAGCTACTTCTCGTAAGGCACTTGGACGAGCCTACGGCTTCACAGAATAAAGAACTCTGGCTCGCAATGAGCAGATCTTCAAAGCCTATGAAGGCGGGCGTTGAGATATTCTTTGGAGTGAGCGGTGAGCTTAAGGCCGTATCAATAGAGAAGAGCTTGAACGATAGCGACGCAGGGCTTTGGATATTCGAGCTTACCGGCAAAGACGTTTTGGTCTTGAGAGAGAGCCTTGGCGAGACGGCTCTTCCGCCATATCTTAGGCGCGCGGCCGAAGAGTCTGATAAGGTATCTTATCAGACGGTCTTCTCCAAAGGAGACGCAAAGGCCGTTGCCGCCCCAACGGCCGGGCTTCACTTTACCGATGAA
Organism: Deltaproteobacteria bacterium; assembly: GCA_030631875.1. Taxonomy (GTDB): domain Bacteria; phylum Desulfobacterota; class GWC2-55-46; order GWC2-55-46; family DRQE01; genus DAOVKH01. Next base: position 6,761 of record DAOVKH010000096.1, read on the forward strand.
ACGATAGAGGCACTTAAGGCAAAGGGCGTCGTTGTCGAAGAGATTACCCTTCACACAGGGCCCGGGACGTTTCTGCCCGTACGTGTTGAAGATATCTC
>DAOVKH010000091.1 GCA_030631875.1 Deltaproteobacteria bacterium
AAGAGGTCGGGAGCGAAGACCAAGACACGGACGATAACCAAGCGGAAGACGAAGCTAAAGCTCAAGCCGAAGGCGACGACAACCTCGACGACGAAAGTAGCACCGAAGACATCGAAGAGGCCGCTGACCAAGACTCGCAAGGTGAAGTCGCCCCGGAGGGCGACAACTAAAAAGACAACAACCCTTGAGGGCGAGCGTCTTCAGAAGATAATCTCCACGGCAGGCATTGCTTCACGTCGAGCCGCCGAGCTGATGATAGTCGACGGACGTGTGCGCGTAAACGGTAAGGTCGTCGTAGACTTAGGCACTCGTGCCGACGCCTTAAAGGACTCGATAGCCGTAGACGGTAAGCTCATAAACCCAAAGACTAAACGCGTTTACATACTCCTGAATAAACCAAAGAGCTACATAAGTGCCTTGAGCGATACGGCAAAGCGTCCGGTCGTCGTGGATCTATTAAAGCGAATGAAGACGCGCGTCTATCCCGTAGGTCGCTTGGATTATGACGCAGAAGGCGTGCTTCTATTGACGAACGACGGCGAGCTGGCCAATAAGCTCATACACCCCAGCTACGGTATACCGAAGAAGTACCTCGTAAAGGTAAAGGGCCATCCAAAGGAGCGCACATTGAGGCGTCTCGAAATGGGCGTTACACTCGAGGACGGTAAGACTTTGCCCGCAAAGGTGCGTTTTGTGCGTGAGACGCTCGAGAATTCATGGATAGAGATGACGATAACAGAGGGTAGAAACCGCCTCATAAAGCGCATGTGCCAGAGAGTAGGCCATCCCGTTACAAAGCTTAAGCGGATACGCTTCGCGGGCGTTGGCCTCGGAGCGCTTAAGAGCGGGCAGTGGTGTCACCTCACCGAAAAAGAAGTAGAGAAGTTAAGAGCAAAGGTCGGTGGGTAAGCAGACGGCAAAGAAAGATCTGAAGCGTTTCTACGACCACCTCTACAAGGCCTTTGGTGCGCAAGCGTGGTGGCCGGCAAAGACTCGTTTTGAGGTCGTAGTCGGTGCGATACTTACGCAAAACACCAACTGGACGAATGTCGAAAAAGCCATAAAGAACCTTAAGGCCGAAGGTGCGTTGACCATAAAAGCAATGCACGCCTTGAGTGAAGATAGATTGGCCACCCTCATACGCCCGTCGGGTTACTTTAATGTTAAGGCACGGCGGCTCAAGGCCTTTCTGTCTTGGCTTCATGAGAGCTACAGTGGAAGCCTCGACAGGTTATTTAAGGTCGCGGAACTTAGAGAAGAACTTCTAAGCGTAAATGGCATCGGCCCTGAGACGGCAGATTCTATAATCCTCTACGGCGCAAAGAGACCCGTCTTTGTAATCGACGCATATACAAAACGAATCCTCACTCGCCACGGCCTCGCGAGCGACGACGCAAGCTACGCTGAGATGCAGAAGCTCTTTATGGATAATATGGCGCATGATGAGAAGGTCTTTAATGAATATCATGCGCTGATAGTTAGAGTGAGTAAGGAGTATTGTAAAAGTAAAAATCCTTTGTGCAGCGAGTGTCCACTCGGAGATTATCTTTAATATGACCAGACGAATAAAATTAATGGACAAAGTCCTCTCCACGAAGATTGCCGCAGGCGAGGTCGTCGAACGTCCGGCATCTGTCGTAAAGGAATTAATAGAGAACTCCTTAGACGCGGGTGCAAAGATGATAAGCGTCTCTGTGGAAGATGGCGGTAAGCGTTCCATAACAATAACCGACGACGGCACGGGTATCGTTAGAGACGATGCCAAGTTGGCCTTTACTCGCCATGCCACGAGCAAACTTATATCCGAAGCTGACCTCGACTCCATTGCTACGATGGGTTTTCGAGGTGAAGCCTTGGCGACGATATCGTCTGTCGCAAAGGTAACGCTCAAGACTCGTTCTTCAGCTGAGGTCGAGGGAACGAAGGTTCAAGTAACGGGTGGTGGTGAGGCTGAGATTAAGGGCATAGGCACACCCGTCGGCACTCTCATAGAGGTTAGAGATATATTCCACAATACGCCTGCAAGGGCTAAGTTCTTAAGAACTCCGCAGACCGAGTACGGACGCATACTTGATAGTGTTAAACGCATTGCTCTAATAAATCCGACGGTACGCTTTAAGCTTACGCACGGTAAGACGACCTCCCTTGACCTGAAGGCCGGTACGCTCAAAGAGAGGATATTCGATATATTCGGAAAAGATGTCGCCGCAGGTACGGTCGAGGTCAACGAAGCGGGCGGTAGCGCGGGCTTTGGTGTAAAGGGCTTTGTCGGTACGCCTGAATTAACCTATACCACGGCAAAGGGCATATATACATATATAAACGGTCGGTGGGTGCGTGATAAGACGATCAATAGGGCAATTACCGATGGCTTTTCAGGTATGCTCGAGTCGAGGCGTTACCCATTCGTAGTGCTCAATATAGAGTTGCCTTTAGGCGAGGTAGACGTAAATGTACATCCGGGGAAGTTTGAGGTGCGCTTCGAGAGGCCGTCATTTGTTTATGACCTCGTGAGGGCGGCCGTAAGCAACGCCGTCTCCGGAAGAGGGGAGCGTGGAAGCTCTGCAACTCGCAATCTTTCTTCTGTACGCCCTTACGGTTCTTACGGCGGTGGTTATGAAAGAAGTGGTAGCGTAAGGCACGTCTCCGCAAATGAACGCGCGGAGGCCAGAGCGTGGTCGGGCAGAGCAATGCCTGTACCGGATTCGCCTATGAGGGGTAGCCACATAGAGGGTTCTTCTCAACAGATAGACCTTGAAGTCGTAACCAATGAAGACGGCTCTACGAGTCCCATACTCTGGCCTGAGATTGCAACGGCAAGGGTTATTGGTCAGCTCTGGGGCGAGTTTCTTGTGGTCGAAGTCTCTGGCGAAGAATTCTTTATAATAGACCAGCACGGTGCGGCCGAACGTGTGCGCTTCGAGGAATTGAAGCGACGATACAACTCAGGCAATCGGTTGCCTTCTCAGTATTTGTTAATCCCCGAGCGATTGGAGCTTTTGCCAGAGGAGGTAGAGCCGCTAAAGGGTGCGTTAGAGGAGCTTACGAGGCTCGGTTTTGAGGTTGTAGAGTTTGGTGCTTCAGGTACTACTTACCTAATAAAGGCCGTACCTGATATACTTGGCTCAAAGGATAATAAGAGGCTCGTCAAAGACCTTGTAGAAGAGCTTGCTGCCTTTGACGGAAGTGCCAAGGTTACCGAAGCTATGGAGAGTGTACTCATGCGCATTGCCTGCCATAGTGTTATTCGAGGCGCGCGTGCACTTACCGATACGGAAGCGCAGGCATTATTGATGGATATCGCAAAGGTTGACTTCTCTGCTCGCTGTCCGCATGGAAGGGTCGTCGTAAAGAGCTTTAGTCGCGCTGAGATGGACAAAATCTTCGGAAGGTCTTAATGCAGAAGGTCGTACTCATAGTCGGTCCTACGGCCATAGGGAAGAGTCACCTCGGCCTTGAATTGGCACTTCGTTTTAATGGAGAGATAATCTCTGCCGATTCCGTACAGGTCTATAAGGGGCTCGATATCGGCTCTGCCAAGGCTGTTGCAAAAGATTTAGCACAAGTGCCGCACCACATGATAGACATAGTCGCGCCGAATGAAGGTTACAGTGCCGCGGACTTTGCTCTTGAGGCAAGGGCTATCATAGAAGATATAAGTAGTAGAGGAAAATCCGTATTCATAGTTGGCGGTACGGGGCTTTATATTCGTGCCTTAATAGGCGGTCTATTTGAGTGCCCCGGTAAGGATGAAGCCTATAGAGCCGAGCTATTAGAGAGATCCAAGCGAGAGGGGCGTCTGGCTCTGCACGCAGAGCTCGCAATTGTCGATGCGAAGTCCGCAGAACGCATTCACCCGAATAATATCCATCGCCTCATACGTGCCCTTGAGGTCTATCGCATAACGGGACGGCCTATGAGCGAGATGCACGATGAGCACGCCTTCTCCGACGATATCTTTGAGACCTTGACCATAGGACTCAATAAAGACCGTTCGGTATTGTATGGAGGCATTAACGCGCGCGTAGATGCCATGATGGAAGCAGGGCTCTTAGAAGAGGTCGAAGGGTTGCTCGACGCAGGCTTTGGTAGAGAGCTTAAGTCCATGCAGACGCTTGGCTATAAAGAGATGGCGGGTTATATTGCGGGCGAGCTTAACTTGGGGGAGGCCACAGAGCTTCTAAAGAAAAATACCCGAAACTTCGCCAAGCGGCAGATTACGTGGTTCGGCAAGGACGCCGCCATTAAGTGGTTCGATGTTGAGGACGATTCATACCATGGTAAGGTAAGCGAGTTGGTCGGGGAGTTTCTTGCCTGATTTTTATGCTTTATTATTTTTGTCGATAGTTATATATTTTATATAGAAGATTTTTGCAGGAGGAAGAGACTATGAAATACATTAGGGCGATAGTTATCGCTGGGATACTTACGGCGGGTACTTTTCTTACGGCCACGTCGAGCTTTGCCGAGGTTAAATTCGTCAGGGCCGAGGGGCTATTCATGAGGGGCGAAGAAGACGCTCTCGCAAAACGAGGTGCTCTTGAGGACGCTTTGAAGAAGACCGTGGCGCAGTTGATGGAGGGCTTCTACGCTTCCGCCAAAGGTGTAGACGACTCTGACTTTAGAGCACTCGAACGTAAGATTATGAATGACCCCTTGAGGTATGTACTCAACTATAAGATTCTCGCTTCGGGTTGGGTAACGCACTTTGAGATGCCCGCCATGGACGGCCCGAATATAGATGAAGAAGCTACGCTGATAGTTGAAGATACGCCAGAAGACCTGCCCAAAGTGGGCGCAGAAGACGGCACGGAAGTTACAGAAGAGTCTGAAGATGAAGGCGTTCGCCCGGCAGTCCTTGCAAGGACGGGTGTTGAGTTCTACCACCTATGGGTAGAGGCCTCTGTCGATGCGGACTTCTTAAGGAATGAGGTCTTTAAGGTAACCTCGCGCGGCGTTGAAGATTCATCGGAGATAGAGATATTCGTTCTCGACGTAGCGGACCATTCCGTGTTGAAGGCACTCAAGGATAAGTTAGAGAAGATTGATATCATAAAGACGGTATCTTACGGTTCGTTCTCAAAGGGGGTATCTATATTTAAGGCAGAGGTCGCAGGAACCGGCCACAGCCTCTTTGAGCGTCTAAGCTCGGAGCTTATGGACGGCTTTGTGCTCATACCGGGCGGCTCTGAGAGGGTGATAATTAAGTCGGTCGGTGATGAGTCGTGATGAAGGCTAAGTTTTTTATATTCTCTGCGGCGGCAGCCTTGCTGCTACTGAGTTGCTCGCATCCGCTTAAGTCTGCTGTGGTGGAAGGGTACTCGGATAAGGCACCCCTTGAGGTAAGGTTACTGCCGTTGGCCTTCTCGGATGATGCGCTGGAAGCCGTAGAGGGTGACGGCGGGAGTGAGTCGAAGGTTAATAAGGTAAGGCTCGTGCTTGACGAAGTGGTGCGCGCAAAGCTCTCACATATGGGGTATAAGGTATCTCCTTCGGATAGTGAGGCCGGGCTTAATGGCGACGTCGCCGAATTGGCCCTTACTATCACTAAGTGGAAGGGGCGTCAGGGTGCGCTTCATACATACCTAAAGATATCGATAGAAGGTAAGTTATCTTCTGCGGATTCAGAGACACTCTGGCAGGGGAGCTATAATATTAAGGAGTCGGCGGTGAGCCTCGATAAGAGCTCCCGTAATCTTTCGGTGATAGAGGCATTTGAGCCGATATTGGAGCGTGCCGTAGAGGCTCTCTTCTTGAAGTTTCCAAAACCTCCCTTGATAAAAGCGAGAGGCGAGGCGGCTACTGAAGTTGGCGAAGATGAAGAGCTCTTCGATTGGCTTAGATAGAGCGCATCTACGGTAGGCCCTTCTTAGCCTTATTATCAGTTCTGCCTGTGAGGCGAATAATTATGCTACTACCACCCTTTGAACTGAACATTCCGAATGTCTTGACCCTATTCAGGTTCTTCCTTGTGCCGGTCTTCATATGGCTCGTCTTAATAGACAATTTGTTTTACGGGTTTATAGTCTTCATCGTCGCAGGCGTAACCGACGCGATAGACGGTTTTATAGCAAGGCGTTTTAATATGGCAACGGACTTTGGCGCCGCCGCCGACCCTATAGCCGATAAATCGCTCATCGTATCTGCTTTTGTGATACTTGCGTTAAAGGGCTGGGTATGGCCGCCCTTGGCCTTTGCTGTAATAATCAGAGACATTATGATACTTGCCGGTTGTCTAAGGCTCAGGCTCGGCGGACGCCGCTTTAAGATACTCCCTTCCATATACAGTAAGGCCACGACGGTATTTCAGATAACTACGGTCGTAATAGTCTTTCCTGTCTTGAAGGTTCCGGGTAATTTCGTATTGGCTATAGTTTACGTGACGACACTACTTACGATAGTAAGCGCACTGCACTACGCATGGGTTGGGTTGCGTATACATAGAGGAGATCAAGTTTGAGCTGGAAGATAATAGAGACTATAAAAGAACGTCTTGATAGAGAAGACGGTACGATATATAAAGATCCGGGCGGGCGGATAAGCATAGCACTCGTATACCCAAATACCTATAAGCCTGCGATGAGTAACTTGGGGCTTCATACTATCTATGCCGCTATAAATTCAATGGACGAGTGTGTATGCGAGCGAGTCTTTTTGCCGGAGAAGGTCGAGACGGCAGAGTATAGAAGCTCCAATACCAGACTCCTTTCCTATGAATCACAGAGGCCTATAGATGAATTCGATATCGTGGCCTTCACCCTATCATTTGAAGACGACTACATAAATGTTCCGCGCATACTCACACTCGCAGATATTCCCGTATATTCAAAGGATAGGGCAGGCTCGCATCCGATTGTAATGGGCGGTGGCTGCGGCGTGACACTTAACCCGGAGCCATTGGCAGAGCTGATGGATCTGTTCTTCATAGGCGAGGCCGATGGCGGTGACTTTAAAGGTTTTATAGAGGCTTACATTGAAGCGCAATCGAAAGGTCTCGGCAAAGAAGAGCTGATAAACTCTTTTGTCTCCAAAGAAGGTATTTACATACCTTCTTTATATGACGTAGCCTT
>DAOVKH010000202.1 GCA_030631875.1 Deltaproteobacteria bacterium
CAACGCCGCACTGAACCACCTACCACACCCCCTAAGAGAAGCACTAACGCCTGATATTCCTTATATAAACAAAGATTCTGCCACCTCAGTATTTGCAAAACCCCTCGTTTTATGGTAATAATTTTAGATACTTAAATATACTTTCTAAAGGGGTATTTGCTATGGCTGGGCATTCCAAGTGGGCCAATATAAAACATAAAAAAGCAAGGAGTGACGCCAAGCGTGGCAAGCTCTTTTCAAAGCTCGTCAAAGAGATAATGGTGGCGGCTAAGATGGGTGGCGGCGACCCGGACGGTAACCCACGCCTTCGCACCGCTATAGACAGGGGTAAGTCATTGAGCCTTCCTGCCGAGAATATAGAGCGTGCCATAAAAAAGGGATCCGGAGAGCTTCAGGGCGTTAACTATGAAGAGGGTATGTATGAGGGCTACGGCCCTAAAGGTGTGGCGGTTATAGTCAGCTATATGACCGACAATAAGAACCGTACCGTCTCAGAGGTACGCAGTGCCTTTACAAAGCATAACGGAAACCTCGGCGAGTCGGGCTCTGTCTCATGGATATTTGAGAAGAGGGGTTACTTCACCATATCAGGCGAAGGTCTCGACGAAGAGAGCCTCATGGATATAGCACTTGAGGCAGGTGCTGATGACGTAGTCGAAAACCCCGACGACGGTGTCTTTGAGGTCTTTTGCGACCCAAATGAGTACCACAAGGTAAAGACTCACTTCGATACGGCGGGTATAAAGTACACCTTCTCAGAGATTACGATGATACCGAAAAATACGATACAGATCGAGGGGAAGGCCGCAAAGACGCTACTTAAGTTGCTCGACGTATTGGAAGACCTCGATGACGTGCAGGACGTATACGCAAACTTCGATATGTCCGCAGAAGATATGGACGAGGATTGAAGATACTTGGCATAGACCCGGGCAGTATTCTCACAGGCTACGGAATAGTCGAGAGCCTATCAGGAGGACGCCTCCAACACATAGCGTCCGGGCATATAAAGACTACTCCAAAGGCTTTGATGCCAAAGCGTTTATTAGAGATATTAAGTGGCTTAACGTCTATCATTGAAGAATATAAGCCGGAGGCCGTGGCAGTTGAGTCCGTATTCTTTGCTAAGAACGCAAAGAGTGCCCTTGTACTCGGTCAAGCTCGAGGGGTTGCCATAGTCGCTGTGGCGGCATTCGGGTTGGAGGTCTTCGAGTATCCGCCAAAGACGATAAAGCAGGCCGTAACGGGCTACGGAAGTGCCGCCAAGGAACAGATTCAAGAGATGGTAAAGGCGTTACTGAAGCTTAAGGTCTTGCCGCAGGCCGACGCTGCCGATGCCTTGGCCGCCGCCATATGCCACATTAACCACGGCGTTACCTCAATGAAGATACCCACTGCTTAGAGAGTAGTAGGCATCATAGAATTTTATTAACAGCGTTAAAAAACTCCTTACTATAAGAAAGTCTTATCCCAATATGATAGCCAGAATCGAAGGCAGGCTCGTAGTAAAAACATCCGAGACGGTAGTAATCGATGTAGGGGGGGTTGGCTATGAGTTGTCCATTCCATTGTCGACCTACTATGTTCTGCCGGAGCTTGGCGAAGAGACCGTACTTACCGTATCGACATTTATGCGTGAAGATGCCATACGCCTCTACGGCTTTGCTACGGATGAAGAGAAGAGCTTCTTTACGATGCTACTTACCATAAGTGGTGTTGGGCCAAAGCTCGCACGCGGCATACTTTCGGGCGGCGATATTGCAAGGCTCAAATCCGCCATCGCCGCGAGCGATATAGCCGCACTTACTAAGCTCCCCGGTGTCGGCAAGAAGACGGCCGAGCGCATGGCACTGGAGCTTAAAGATAAAGTAGCGGAGCTATCGATAATACCCTCTGATGGTTCGCCAGAGGAGAGTACTGTAGAAGAAGGCATCTCTACAGATGTAGTATCGGCTCTCAAAAACCTCGGCTATAAAGATAACGCGGCAGAGGATGCCGTAAGAGAGGTCTTGAAGGAAGCCGACGTAGACGAAGAAAACTTCGAGCTGCCATTTAATGATCTGCTTCGAGGCGCACTTAAGATATTAAGTACTTAGAGGAAATATAAATGTCAGATACAGATATAACTTCTTTAGATATAGCTACCGACGACGAGGGCATAGAGCTTAGCCTCAGGCCAAGTTCTATAGACGAATACGTCGGCCAAGAGAAGATAAAGGAGAACCTTAAGGTCTTCATCTCGGCGGCGCGCGCGCGTGGCGATGCCTTGGACCATGTGCTTCTCTACGGCCCGCCCGGCCTTGGTAAGACGACACTCGCCAATATCATAGCAAGTGAGCTACGCGCCAATATCCGTGCTACGTCGGGGCCTGCCTTGGATAAGGCCGGAGACTTAGCGGCGATACTCACGAACTTAGAAGAACACGACGTATTCTTCATAGACGAGATTCACCGCCTCCAGAGCATTGTAGAAGAGACCCTCTACCCTGCGATGGAAGATTATAATATCGATATTATAATCGGACAAGGCCCTTCGGCAAGGTCCGTTAAACTCGACCTGCCACGCTTTACGCTCATAGGAGCTACAACGAGAGCCGGGCTTCTGACATCTCCCCTGAGAGACCGCTTTGGCATAATCATAAGGCTCGACTTCTACTCGCCAGAAGAGCTTAAGGTAATCGTAACTCGTTCGGCCGGAATACTCGGTATAGATATCGACGCCGGCGGCGCACTTGAGATTGCCAGAAGAAGCCGCGGCACACCACGCATAGCCAACCGACTACTTAGGCGTGTAAGAGACTTTGCCGAGGTCAAGTACGACGGCCTTATCACCGAAGAGGTCGCCTCCGGTGGGCTTAAGATGCTGGAGATAGATTCATGTGGATTCGACAAGATGGATAGGCGTATTCTTTCGATTATCATAGAAAAGTTCTCAGGCGGGCCTGTTGG
>DAOVKH010000191.1 GCA_030631875.1 Deltaproteobacteria bacterium
ACATGGACCGACCCTGCTACCATGCAGGCATTGGGCGAAGGGGTAGACGTTATAGCCGCGGCCACACCACTTGCGATGTTGAAGTTCGAGGGAGAGATATTTAAACACACTTGGGATTTGATACTTGGCAACATACCCGGCTCTCTTGGCGAGACATCTGCCATAGCTCTATTACTTGGCGGCCTTTACCTTAGATATAAGGGCTACATAAACTGGAAGCTTCCGCTTGGATACCTCGGCAGTATAATATTCTTCGGGACAATATTTTGGTTAATAGACCCTTCAAAGTATCCGACACCTCTATTCCATATTATGGCCGGTGGTGCGATGATTGCGGCGTGGTTTATGGTCACCGATATGGTTACCTCTCCGATGACGGCCAAAGGGCAGTGGATATTCGTCATAGGGGCCGGCTTCATAGCCGTCTTGATAAGATTATTCGGTGGTCTTCCGGAGGGTGTCATGTACTCAATACTCCTTATGAATTCAATCGTGCCGCTGATAAACAGGTGGACGAGGCCAAAGGTCTTTGGTGAGATTAGTCTTAAAGAGGGAGAAGGAGCATGAACCATTCAATAAAGATGCTCCTCACCTTGACTGTCACAGCCGTAGTTATGGGCGGTGTTTTAGCAGGGTTTTATAAGTTCGTCGAGCCTAAGATAGAAGAAAACAGGCTTATAGAAGAAAAACTCGCCATCATGGCTGTCGTTGACGGTATAGTCGACTATGAGATTATAGAGGTGGAGATAGAGGGCAAGAAGGGCCCTGAGATCTTACAGCTCTTTAGGGGAGTCGACGGTGAAGGTAAGCTCGTTGGTTACGCCTTCCTTGCCAAGGGGCCGGGCTTTGCCGGTATCATATCGATGATGGTCGGGCTTAAGGTCGATCTTAAGCATCTTTCGGGCATGAAGGTCTTAGAGCAAATTGAGACACCCGGGCTTGGTAATAAAATAGTCGAGGAAAAATTCGACGGTCAGTTCAGAGGGCTTGCCATAGAGCCGAAGATAGAGTACATCAAGAATAAGAAGCCATTTAAGCCTAACCAGATACAAGCCATCACCGGTGCAACGATATCGTGTGTTGCCGTAGTCGATGCGCTCAATAATCGCATCGTTATCGTACTTGATGTTATCGCTAACCTTGAAAGCGGAGGTAAATAACGATGGCGTCTTCCTCTATTAAAAAAGGACTTACATACGAATTTAAGAAGGGCTTGTGGACCGAGAATGCGGTAATAAAACTGCTACTCGGAATGTGTCCGGCACTTGCCGTATCGAACTCGGCAACGAACGGCCTTGCCATGGGCTTGGCTTCGACCTTCGTCGTAATGTCGGCCAGTACCTTCGTATCTATAATCAGGCGCATCGTACCGAAAGAGGTACGTATACCGACATATATCGTAATCATAGCGGGCTTTGTTACATTGGCAGATCTATTCCTTAAGGCCTACTTTCCGCCGATATCAAAGTCCCTCGGCCCTTACGTTCCGCTTATAGTCGTAAACTGCATGATAATGGGCAGAGCCGAGTTCTTCGCATCAAAGCACACCATACCGCCTTCACTTGCCGACGCGCTCGGCACGGGCCTCGGCTTTACGTGGGTCTTGGTCCTGATGGGTGCTATAAGAGAGGTCTTGGGTTCAGGCGCGATATTCGGATACGTCTTCATGGGCGAAGATGTATTTACGCCGTGGGTTGTAATGATACTTCCGGCCGGAGCCTTCATAACGCTCGGCCTGCTGATAGGTTTTATTAACTTCGCTACAAGTAGAAAATCCTCTAAAGGGGCGTGTAGCTAATGACTATCTTACTCGTATTCATATCGGCGGCCATCGTCAACAACTTGGTCTTGGCATACTTCCTTGGAATATGCCCCTTCCTCGGTGTATCGAAGAGGCTCGACACTGCCGTTAATATGGGTCTTGCGACAACATTCGTAATGACACTTGCCGCCGTCATTACGTGGCTAATAAATAATCTTATATTGATACCTTACAATCTGCCGTTCCTGCAGAATGTTTCTTATATCATAACGATCGCTTCGCTCGTTCAATTGGTTGAGATGTTCATACGCAAGACGAGCCCGACGCTATACAGAAGCCTTGGGATATTCCTACCGCTAATTGTTACAAACTGTGCCATATTGGGGCTTACTTTGTTTGCCGCCCTTAAAGAGTATTCCTTTATGGAGAGTCTCTTCTACGGCATAGGCGGCGGAGCAGGCTTTACCTTGGCACTTGTCATAATGGCGGGAATACGCGAAGAGCTTGAGTTTGCCGATGTGCCGAAGTCTTTACAGGGTGCTCCCATGACACTGCTCATCGCCGGAATGTTGTCTCTGGCATTTATGGGCTTTGCCGGCCTCTTGTCGGTATAAGATTTTTTAAATTAAGTGGGTAGCTACATTAGAGAGAGAATTATATGAGTACTACATTTATTATATCTATAGTCGCGATGGGAGGCCTGGGGCTTTTATTCGCCGGATTTCTTGCCATCGCTAACTCAAAGCTTAAGGTCAAGGAAGATCCTCTCGTAGCTAAGATACTCGATACACTTCCGGGAACCAATTGTGGTGCCTGCGGAGTGGCCGGATGTCATACTCTGGCCGAGCAGATAGCGAAGGGTGACTCTCCGTTGAATTCTTGTCCTGCCGGAGGGCAGGAAGTGGCCGATCTTCTGGCAGAGATTTTAGGCGTTGAGGGAGTTGCGGCCAAACGAATACTTGCCGTCGTGCTATGTAGGGGTGGTCTTGACGAGACCGTAAAGAATGCCGAGTATAGGGGAGACTATACATGTTCTGCCGCTAACCTAACGGGCGGAGAAAAGGTCTGTACGTATTCGTGCCTCGGCTACGGCGAGTGCGTCGATGCCTGCGACTTTGAGGCCATGGCAATGAACGATAACGGCCTGCCCGTTATATTCAACGACAAGTGCGTTGGGTGCGGGGCGTGCGCCCGTGCGTGTCCGCGCGACATCATAGAGATGCACCCTGAGGATAGAAAATTATTCGTATACTGCAGGAGCATGGACAAAGGCCCTGTTACGAAGAAGGGCTGTAAGGTCGGATGCATCGCGTGCACCTTGTGCGCTAAGGATTGCGAGGTAGAGGGCGGTATAGTTATGAAGAACAACTTAGCTGTCGTAGATTACGGGAGCTGTCCGCAAGACGACCTGCCTACAAAGCGGTGTCCGACAAAGTGCATACTCTTCGATGAAGAGAGTGCTGTGACGAGCGACACGTTCTACTCTACCACCATAAAGAAGGCCGAAGGGCAGTAATACCCCTTTAGAGAAGCGCAAACCG